>JABSPP010000309.1 GCA_013214275.1 Flavobacteriaceae bacterium | reverse complement strand
AACATTTATCCAGTAGAGATTCTATGTATTCTCTGATTGTTTTAACGTTCATTTTATTAATTTCACCTTGAATGCTAAATGCATGGTCTTTATTGTCTACGATGATGGCTATCATTATTAAAGCATTGATTACATGTCAAATCTAGAAGTTTTTACAAATTGGTTTTTCTATTTTTAGTTGAATGGAGCCTTAGATAAGGTGAGTTGTTTGAAATCGTAGTTGAACATCTTTTGACATTGAAAAAAGCTACCTTAGACCTAACAATCAAGTTTTTAAGTATTCAGAAATTGCTTTAATTCATTGTAGCTAGAGATCTGTGTGGCCACTTTTTCTTTGTCTATTACTTTTTGAATTTGAGGTGGAATCTCCACTTTAACATCAAGAGTTTCTTCGACTATATCTAAAAATTTTACTGGATGTGCGGTTTCTAAAAAGATTCCGATTTCGTTTTCTGAGAGTCCGTATTTCTTTAATCCTAAATACCCCACAGCTCCATGAGGATCTGTAATGTAGGAGGTTTTTTTGTAAATATCTTTCATTGTCTTGCGTGTAGAATTGTCTGAAAAACTGAAGGATGAAACGTGTTTTTTTATGGTTTCTAGATCATTGTCAAATAATTCTTGAATTCTGATAAAGTTACTTGGGTTTCCCACATCCATTGCATTAGAGATGGTGGTCTTTGATGCTTTGGGAATGTAGTTCCCATATTTTAGGTACTTGGGCACTGTGTCGTTAGCATTGGTAGATGCAACAAAATGTTTGATGGGTAATCCTAATTTTTTTGCTACGATCCCAGCACAGATGTTTCCAAAATTTCCACTAGGAACAGAAAATATGACCTCCTTTTTTAAATGGACTATTTGTTTGTAGGCAAAGAAAAAATAGAGCATTTGAGGTAGCCAGCGCGCTACATTAATTGAATTGGCGGAGGTTAGCTTGCAGTGAATTTGAGGATCTATGAAGGCCGTTTTTACCATGTCTTGACAGTCGTCAAAGACACCATCAACTTCTAGTGCAGTGATATTGTTACCTAGGGTGGTTAGCTGCTTTTCTTGAATCTCACTTACCTTGCCTCTAGGGTATAGGATCACAACCTTAACTCCTTTGGTATTTAAAAATCCACAGGCCACAGCTCCTCCCGTATCTCCTGAAGTTGCCACTAAGACTGTAACTTCTTGTTGAGAATTTCTATTGAAATACTCCAAGCATCCAGCCATAAATTGAGCACCTACATCTTTAAATGCCATGGTTGGACCGTGAAACAATTCTAGAGTAGTGATATTTTCATGGATGTCCACTACAGGAAAATCAAACGAAATGGTTTCTTTGATGATTTCTTGTAGTTTTTCCTTAGGAATCTCGTTTCCAACAAACTGCTTGATGACTTCATAGGCGATAAATTCATTGGAATATTGACTGATATTCTCGATAATTTCCTTGGAAACTGGTCTTATAGACTCTGGAAAATATAAGCCCTTGTCTGGTGCAATGCCATTTAAGACGGCTTCTTTAAAAGAGGTTTTTGGTGCTTTGTGATATAAACTGTAATAGTTCATTTTGTCATTTAAATGAAGATGATTATTGCTCTATTCTGTGGTAGTTTTTTAATACTTTTAGTGTCCACAAAGTCTGAATACCTGCCCATTCTAGCTTCATTCCCTCGCTCAATCCATACCAAGTATCCCATCTTCCGTCTTCTTGTTGTCTGGCAATGAGTGCATTTAAATCTGTATTGATCATATCTTTAGAGAAAATAGCATGCAATATATCATCTGGTGAAGGGGCGTAACATAGACTGTGAGGTTTTTCATAAAGTCCCCAACCCTGGTCGGTAGTGTCGTGGCAAAGTACTCCATCGGCTAAAATCCATTGTTTTAGATCAGAGAGTGCCTGTTTAGCTTTTTCTTTACTTCGTGTATGCTGTAAAAATTTCACTCTTCTGGGAACACACAGGTGACAAAAAACATGCTTTTCTTGAATTCTGTCAATTTCTTGCCAGACAAACTTCTCTGCATTGTGCATCCAAGGAATATCAATTCCATACTTCTCTAGAGTTCCTAACAGTGGCGCCGTAGTACTTAGCGCAGCCCATTCTTTAACCGTCTTAAAATGTTCTGCACAAGGATATTGACTTGTAGGTCGCATCATCCACGGAATTCCACCCTTGTTTGTTGTCACGCTTTCAAAATAGGGCATAAAGTCACTTAAAATTAACTCTGAGTTCAGACAACCGACTTCATCTAAAGTTTCAAGAGCCATGATACTGAAAAGTGGCTGACTTTCGGGTGATGCGGTGTCTGGTTCCATGCCATATCCAAAGCCCCCATCGGCATTGCGATAGGCGTATACGGCATGGAACACACCTCTAGGATCATCATTTTCAAAGTAGAACTGAAACAGACGCCTTTCTATCATTCTTGCATTTGACAGTATAAAATCTCTTGCTTTAAGATAATTCTCTTTGGAAAGTTTCATTTCTTTGATTTAAGCTAATTAGCCATCCCCTGTTTTTTTAAAAGGTCATAAAATTTAGTTTGTATTGATCTTCA
>JABSPP010000308.1 GCA_013214275.1 Flavobacteriaceae bacterium | reverse complement strand
TCTTAGACTTCTTTGTTAAGATGTGACTTTTAAAAGCGTGCTTTCTTTTTAATTTACCACTACCTGTAAGCTTAAAACGCTTTTTAGCACTAGATTTTGTTTTCATTTTAGGCATCTCTCCTTTAGTTTAATTTCTTGCTTATATTTTCATTAGATGGATAGGAGTGAACGATAAAGTCAAACCTATCAATAAATCACTTTACTTTTTTTGGAGCAATGAACATAATCATACGCTTACCCTCTAATTTTGGCATTTGCTCCACTTTACCATATTCCTCAAGTTCCTGTGCCAATCTTAATAACAGAATTTGCCCCTGTTCTTTAAAAATAATAGACCTTCCCTTAAAAAATACGAATGCTTTTAATTTTGCTCCGTCTTGTAAAAATTTAATGGCATGCTTTTTTTTAAATTCATAATCATGATCATCAGTTTGAGGCCCAAAACGAATCTCTTTAACAGTAACCTTTGTAGCCCGAGCTTTCATTGCCTTTTCACGCTTTTTTTGCTCGTACATAAATTTTTTATAGTCAATTATCTTGCAAACTGGAGGTATCGCCTTTGGACTAATTTCTACTAAATCCAACCCTTGTTGTTGAGCCATATCTCTGGCTTTTCTTATCGGGTAAATTCCAACTTCTACATTTTCTCCAACGACCCTGACTTCATCAACATATTTAATCTTTTCGTTAATTCTGTGCTGGTCTTGCTTAATAATTCTTGCCGGTCCTCTAGACCTTCTTCTTCTTATTGCTATGGCTTATAAATTTACGTCCTGTTTTATCAGGAATTGTTATTTTGATAATTAAATTTTACAAATGTTTTATTAATATCTTTTGTAATAAAGGATATAAAATCCTCGATAGCAAAAGTTCCTAAATCTCCATGTCCCTGTTTTCGAACAGATACTGTTTCTTCCTTTTCTTCCTTTTCACCAACAATAATCATGTAAGGAACCTTACTGACCTCAGCATCACGGATCTTTCTCCCAGTCTTTTCATTCCTTGAGTCAATAAGGGCGCGAATTTCGGAATTTTCTAACAAATTTAAAACTTTTTTAGCATAATTTTGATATTTGTCACTGATAGGCAATAAAATAACCTGATCAGGAGTAAGCCACAAAGGAAATTTACCACCAGTGTGCTCCAGCAATATGGCTATAAAACGCTCCATGGACCCAAATGGTGCCCTGTGAATCATTACAGGTCGATGTAGCTGATTATCAGATCCCTTATATGTTAAATCGAAACGTTCAGGTAAATTATAATCAACTTGAATAGTTCCCAGTTGCCAACTCCTTCCCAGTGCATCCTTTACCATAAAATCCAATTTCGGACCATAAAAAGCAGCCTCTCCAGACGCTACAACAAAATTCAACCCTTTATCTTTGGCAGCATTAATGATAGCTTGTTCAGACTTCTCCCAATTTTCAACAGAACCAATATATTTCTCAGGCTTTTCCAAATCCCTCACAGATACTTGCGCCGTAAAATTGTCAAATCCTAAAGACGTGAAAACACATAAGACCAGGTCAATTACATTTTTAAACTCTTCATCTAACTGTTCAGGAGTACAAAAAATATGCGCATCATCCTGAGTAAAACCACGAACCCTGATTAAACCGTGCAATTCGCCACTCTGCTCATACCTATATACAGTGCCAAACTCAGCAAAACGCTTAGGTAAATCTTTATACGAATGAGGCTTAAAATTATAAATCTCGCAATGATGTGGACAATTCATAGGCTTCAATAGAAATTCTTCATCCTGTTTTGGAGTTTCAATGGGCTGAAAGCTGTCTTCCCCATACTTAGCATAATGTCCAGAAGTCACGTACAATTCCTTCTGACCTATATGAGGAGTTGACACCATTTCATAACCGGCTTTTTTTTGAGCCTTCTTCAAAAAGTTTTCCAGCCTCTCTCTAAGAGCAGTACCCTTTGGAAGCCACAGAGGCAAACCCTGACCAACACGCTGAGAGAAGGTAAATAACTCCAGTTCTTTTCCTAACTTCCTATGATCCCTCTTTTTAGCTTCCTCTAGCAATTCTAAATATTCCGTTAACATCTTTTGTTTTGGAAACGAAATGCCATAAATTCTAGTCAATTGGTTGTTTTTTTCATCACCTCTCCAATAAGCACCAGCAACATTCATAATCTTAACTGTCTTAATCAATCCAGTATTGGGTATATGTCCACCACGACATAAATCTGTAAAGTTACTATGATCGCAAAACGTAATATCTCCATCTGTCAAATTCTCAATAAGCTCCACCTTATATTCATTTCCCTGCTCGTGATACATCTTTAAAGCATCCACTTTAGAAACAGACTTCATTTTAAACTCATGCTTTCCTCTAGATAACTCTAAAAATTTCTTCTCAATAGCAGGAAAATCTTTTTCAGAAATGATGCTACCATTCAAATCAACATCATAATAAAAACCATTGTCTATTGCCGGGCCAATGGTAAGTTTTGCCTTAGGATAAAACTCTAAAATACATTCAGCCAAGACATGAGCAGAAGAATGCCAGAATGCCTTTTTACCCTCATTATCATTAAAAGT
>JABSPP010000307.1 GCA_013214275.1 Flavobacteriaceae bacterium | reverse complement strand
TAGCTCCTCCTCTGAAATTTGCAGTTGAACTCCATAGGATTTAAGTCGGTTGACTAGCTGAATATTTCCGAGATCGTTAAAGAATTCTAACACGCTTTCTGCGATCTTATCTCCTATTTCATCTACTTCGATCAGCGTTTCAAAATTGGCGCGTATCAGTTGGTCTATGGACTTAAAGTGTCGAGCTAGTTTTTTTGCAACGGTCTCTCCTACAAATCGGATTCCCAACGCGTACAGGACTTTTTCGAAGGGGATTGCTGTGGATTTTTGTATTCCGTCAATCATGTTCTGTGCTGATTTCTCTGCCATTCGCTCTAGCGGTATGACTTGCTCTATTTTTAAATCATATAAATCGGCATAATTTTCTATAAGTCCTTCTTTGCGTAAAAGATGGACGGTTTCTCCTCCCAAGCCGTCTATATCCATAGCTTTTCGACTGATATAATGTTGGATCCTCCCTGCAATCTGTGGTGGACATCCATAGGTATTTGGGCAATAATGTTTGGCGTCACCTTCTTTTCTTACCAAAGCTGTTCCGCACTCTGGGCAGTGGGTAGCATACTGGGTAGGTTTGGAATCTTGTGGTCTTTGTGAAAAATCTACAGCAATAATCTTGGGAATGATCTCACCTCCTTTTTCTACATATACGGTGTCGTTGATTCGGATGTCTAATTTTTCTATCTGATCTGCGTTGTGAAGTGAGGCTCTTTTTACAATGGTTCCTGCCAGTGATACTGGTTCTAAATTTGCCACAGGGGTAATGGCGCCTGTCCTTCCTACCTGATAGGTAATTTCATGGAGAGTGGTAGAGACTTGCTCTGCTTTAAATTTGTATGCAATTGCCCATCGTGGTGATTTGGATGTGTAGCCTAGTTCTTCTTGCTGTTGCAATCCATTAACTTTCACAACTACTCCGTCGGTTTCGTAGGGCAAATCGTGTCTTTTTTTGTCCCATAAATGAATAAAATCAAGTACTTCATCAATCGTTTGTGCTTTTACAATGGTCGTTGGTACTTTAAATCCTGCTGTTCTGGCAGCTTCAAGACTTTTGAAATGTGTGGTGTATTTACGTTCGTTAGTCACCACTTGATAGAGTAAACAGTCCAAAGGTCGTTTGGCAACTTCTGCACTATCTTGCAATTTTAGGCTTCCGCTGGCGGTATTTCTAGGGTTTCTGTAGGGATCTTCTCCATTGGCAATTCGTTCTTGATTCATCTTTTGGAATCCGTCTAAGGGTAGGATAATCTCTCCACGCATCTCAAAGTCTTGCACAAAATCCGCGTGTAGTTCCATAGGAATGGAGCGAATGGTCTTGATATTGGCAGAGACATCATCACCTTGAAAACCGTCTCCACGGGTAACAGCTTTGACAAAGCGTCCCTTTTCATAGCTGAGGTTAATGGAGGCACCGTCGTATTTAAGCTCACAGGTATAGCTGATTTGATCGGTTCCCAATATCTTTTGAATGCGTTTTTCCCAGTCTAGTAAGTCGTCCTTGGAGTAGGAATTATCGAGGGAATACATTCGGTTTTTATGGGTTACTGTTTGAAAGTTTTTGGTGATCTGACCTCCAACTCTTTGTGTGGGTGAATTGGGATCAAAAAATTCGGGATGTTCTTCTTCTAACTTTTCCAATTCTTTGAGTTTCATATCAAATTCAAAGTCGGAGATTGTCGCTTGGTCTAATACATAGTATTGATAGTTATGTTGTTGTAGTTCTTTGCGTAAAGCGTTAATTTTATCTGAGATGGTCATTGTTTTGAATCTGTATTTTCTTTTGATGTCTTCAAGTCTTAATTTTTGATTCCCTTTAGCACATGAACTCCTTTTGGAAGTGGATTTCCTGAGGTTCTTCTGAATGATACTATTTGACCTACATGCCAAAGAGCATCTGCGATAGGTCCATTGATTTGATTCCAAAAAGGGAATTCTACTTTGTTATTGCCAGTGCCAAAAATCAAACTGAACGTGGACAGGTCTGTTGCTTTGACAAAAATATGACTTGCTTGTTGTATATTTTTTAGGGTTTTTTCTCGCTTTTCGTCGAAAGTCACTTTAGCTGGTGATGTTGTATTGGCTTTGTGTAGGGCACAATTTAAGATGATTTGTGATAACTGTAAAATATGATCAATAGTTTCTTCGGTTGTTCTTGCATCGTTACTGGGTTTAAAAATAAGGTCTTCTTTTCGCAGTCCTTGGGTAGCCCAGTAGTATCGAAATCCTAGTCCGTCTAGCATTCTACTCACTACAGCACCTGCGGTGTAACTCTGTGGGGAATCTGGAATTTTAGCATAGGGAAGGTCCTTTTGTTGTGCGTGTAGGTGTGTCATAGATTGTAAATAAATAAGAAGGATAGGAAAGTATTTCACTTGTTTATATGTATGATCACTGTTTGATATCTAATTAATTCTTTTTGTAGAGGTATTGACTCGTCTTACCGATCCTTTAATGAGGGTTTGATATGTGAAATTTTACTTGTCTAAAAATACAGGATTTTTTTCATTTCAAGATTTTTTCTGATCGAAGAAATAGAGGGGCTGTTACCTCGAACACCGCGTTAGCGA
>JABSPP010000306.1 GCA_013214275.1 Flavobacteriaceae bacterium | reverse complement strand
CTCTGGCCATCCTAAGAACTAGTTCTTTAGTCTCTTGATTAATTGATGGCCTTCCAACTTGCTTTTTCCGATGAGATTAATCTTGCTTGTTCCTGATTAATTCACGATGCCACTTTAATAAAGTTTCAGGTTTGACTATTGTAATTGTTTCTTTTAATAACTCGCCAAGTCTGATACCTTTCTTTGCCAAAGTCTTTCTTTGTTCATTGTTTAATTTAGGCCGTCCTTTGACTTGCGACCTTAATACTCGATTTTCTTCTCTTAAATAATCAATTTGCTTATAAAGCAATGATTCTTTCCCATCAAGAACCATTCCTAGTAGTTTTCTCCACATAATTACATCTTTTACTTAATTCTACAAGCTTGCTACACTGGCAAATTATCTAAACATGTCAAATAGAGAATGATGGGAAACTGTTGGTAAAATGGAGTAAACAACAAAATTAAAAAGAAGTTTATACAGTCCTTGATTTATGATGATATTGAGCTTAAATATAAGATGTAGCACCTGCTACTTTGAACCTGCTCAAATTTCAAAACACTGGCTGGCAGCTGATGCTCCTATAGTTATCCTACCTTTAAAAAGATAATTATTAACAGTATTCTGGGGTCCAGGGGGAAAGTACTTGTTAATAAGTATAAAAAATGCGAGTTTTATAGCATCTTTGGTATGAATTGGTGCTCCTGTCATAAAATGACTTCCTGGGCATTTCAACCAAAGATGTTTTTCAGCAAAGACGAATACTCAGAAGGGGCCCCGAAAAAGTCTCCTATAGGAAATCCGCAATGCTGATATTTAACTATAAAACTCACAAAATAGGAGTAAAAATGTATAAGCAGAATGAATTAAGGTCAACTTCAGAAATCTATATTGCTATCGATTGGGCAGAAGAAAAGCATGCAGTTGCAATCAATGTTGATGGTGTCATTAGAAACTTTGAAGTAAACAATGACTGTAAAGCGATCAAGATTTTCTTTTTAACACTAAAGGAAAACGTTCAATGTGAGCGAGTAACTGTCGTTATTGAAAATAATAGCAATATGATAATGACTATTCTTGATGGCTTGGATTATGTCGAATTGTATGTTGTTCATCCAACGACAGCTGCGGCTTATCGAGAGGCATTCATTCCAAGTGGTGCTAAAGCGGATCCATCGGATGCAGCAAGTTTACTTGATTTACTTTTGAAACATCCAGAGCATGTGAAAAAGTACCAATCTCCTGAGAAAACTGATTTACTCGGCATTTACACAGAAAAGCGAAGAGATGCAGTTGCCAGAAGAACTGCCTTGGGTAATAAACTGATAGCAGTACTTAAAAAATCATCACCTGTGAGCCTAAAGATATTTAATCAGTCATCTGTTCATGCGCCCATTGTTTTAGGTTTTCTAGAGAAATGGCCTACAATGTCGGACTTAAAAACAAGTACTGAAAATCGCATCAAAAGATATTTGAACAGTAAGAGCAGTAAGCCTTCTAAAACGCCAACGCGTATCGATTTAATTAGGCAATCTGAGGTATTCTTGGATAAAGAACTAGAAGAACTATACAAATTAGAGACGGTTACTCTGGTTCAAGAAATTCGTACATTAAACGACGTTATTAAACAATATGAAGCTAAAATAAAAATCATTTATATCCAAAATGAAGACTATGAAATCTTCAGTACACTACCTGGCTCAGGTGATGCAATGGGGCCTCGACTTTTAGCCTTCTTTGGAAATGATCGAAATAAGTTTAAGACTGTAGAAGAGGCTTTACTTATAAGCGAAATTGCCCCAGTGACAGTTCAAAGTGGAAAGCAAAGATCAATAAGGCGACGATATCTATGTAATAAGTTCATTCAACAAACCTTCGTTGAATATGCTGATGGCAGCTTAAAGAAATCAAGATGGGCAAAAGCCTACTATGATCAACAAACAAGCAAAGGAAAAACGCATTTTACTGCTCTAAGAAGCTTGGCTTATAAGTGGATTAGGGTCATCTATGCATGCTGGAAAAAGTGCAAAAGATATGATGAATCAAAGTACATCCAACAGTTAATCAGGAAACGATCTCCACTTGTTAATAACTTGGGGATAGCTAGCTGAATGGATAACCTAAAAAATAGTCAAAAAGGGCTTGCAGGACATCTCAGAAGAGCCCAGGTAGATCAGCAATCTTCTGTGAAAATCTGTGAAATCTGTGGTATCCATTGGCATTTCGGTCCAGGTTCAGGACATAGGTAACACTTATGGTTCAGGACATAGGTAACACTTCAACTTGTATATTATGATCAGTCAACAGTTTCGAATTTGTGTTGAGTTCGTTTGATAGCAGTGTGCCGTTCAACGAGCTGTGTAAAGAGTATAACATCAGTCGCAAGACTGGTTACAAGTGGCGGAAGCGTTTCTTGGATGAAGGCTATGATGGGATGTATGACCGATCCAGACGGCCTAAGAGTAGTCCAGGAAGCTTAATGAGCAACGTTTACAGTGCCGTAAGGTCTCCGAACGACCGAACCACATCTGGACTGTAGACTTCAAAGGGTGGTGGCTGACAACGTATAAAGAGCGATGTGAACC
>JABSPP010000305.1 GCA_013214275.1 Flavobacteriaceae bacterium | reverse complement strand
AGGGAATCCTCTTGTCTATGCTTTGGATGAAGATATCCTTCTTAACCAAGCAAGCATAAGAGAAATCTATACACTACTTGTTGACCATTCAGGAGGAGAACTCATATATACATCATCCATTCAGAATACAGCTAAAGAAAACACGAAACCTAGTAAAGATGGGGCATTCTGGCCTCCTTTTGGAGAGCTTCAGTTCAACAAGTCCGATGCCGAAAAGACAATGGTTCTTTCGGATTTAGGTTGGTGTATTGCCTCTTCTACGTTGTACATGCAGGAAGGAGTTCGAACAATAACAAGCATACTGGATTTTGGTGCTGGTCAACTTTCCCAAATTACAAATGCGAATCTAGTAAACAAATTTGATATCTTTTTTTCAGGAGAAACGATATGGATTCCTGCTACGAGTATTAGCGTAACAAAAATAACTGATGGTTACGAAAAGCTTCAATTTACAGTAACGTTAGAGAACGTACAACCCGCAGTGGTTCCCTATCATAAGACGTTAGATGCTGATTACCCTTTATCAACCGACCAGCCTTGTATGAAGGTAATATTAAAACAGACAAGTGATGATAATATTTATACAAAACTAAAAAACCTAACGTTGAATCGTGTATTGCTAGATGTAACAGTAACAGGAATGACTCAATTACATCTTTTTAATGACTCATGGGAAATAGACCACGAAAAACCGTTTTATCCCTTTGAAACCTATCCAGAAATAGGAAGTCATTTTTATATAGGTTGCAAGGAACTGTTTCAAAAATCAACAGATACGGTGACCCTAAACATGAACTGGCAACAGGTACCTGAAATACTTAGAGACCATTATAAAGAATATTACGGAGTATTGGTACTCCCTACGCATAAGAAGATTAGGGAAGCACTAGTATTATTAAAGCACGAAACAGCCATCACTAAAACAATTGTAACATCATTGAAAGATGCATCGACTACTCTGGTGGAATTGGACCTGACAGCTACTAGCTCAACATTACAAACGGCACTAAATGAAGTGCCAAATTTAGAAGAACCAGCATCATATGAATCAGAAGAAAAAACTGCCATCAACGATGCAATTACAGCAGCAAAAACAGAGGTAGAGAACGTAGAATCAATATTGAATTTGATAACCAATACTAGCTTTCAAGCAGAGGTTCACATCTTAGATCAAGGAAGCTGGCAACCTACTGAAAGTAACACAGCAATTCCTCTCTTTGACACAACAGATGCACGTACCACAAACACCGCTAATTTTAATTTCCCTAGCGGACTAACAGGACTTACTTCAGCTCAGAAAAAAGAATTAGATACGTCTAACTTTACTCTAAACAGTCGCAATGGATTTTTAAGACTCACATTAAGCAACCCAACGTTCATAGAAGGACAACAACCCTTTAGTGCTTTTGGTTATGAAAAATATCCTGAGATTTTTTCAACAATCACAGAAAACAACAATACCATCCTCTCAGAGCGTATCATTGCAGAAAACAAACAAAACGTAGTTGAGGCGCATAACCAAACATTGCCCAGCGGTACCGCTCCGCTACCTATTCCTTTTATTGGTCCAGAAATCCCTCCGATACCCTTACCCAAAGAACCTTATGAGCCTATTCTAAAGCAATTTTCATTGAGTTACACCGCTCAAGAAACCATCAGTCTTAGTGCAGGAAGTACCTCAGAAAGTAAATGCTATCAGATACATCCTTTTGGGCATAAAGTATTAGAAAAACCAGCATCACCTTTACCACAATATACCTTAAATAATGATAGTAACGCTAACGGTAACTTATATATAGGTTTTGAAAATCTACAATCAAAGCAATCTGTGAGTTTGTTGATTAAAATGACTGATGGATATGTAAATACGACCCCCACCAAAGACAACAGAATCATAGAGTGGAGTTACTTGAGAGAAAATAGTTGGATTCCTTTCGCAGAGAAGCAGTTGCTTCATGATGGAACGGACGGATTTAAACATTCTGGTCTGGTTACCATTGCCTTGCCAGACGACGCTCAAGACGGGAATCATCACCTAATGCCTTCGGGTCTCAAGTGGATACAAATAAAAACCAATCGAGATACTGAAGAGATCGAAAAGATCATGTCCATCACTACACAAGCGGGTTCGGCTACCTTTCTCAACCAAGAAAATGATTTGAGCCATTTGACTACTTCCCTCCCAGCGGCGTCTATTACAGAACTGGTTCATGAGAATGCCAATATTGACCAAATCATACAAGCGTATCCCTCTTTTGGTGGGAGAAGCAGTGAAAGTGAATCCAGTTACTACACTCGAGTCAGCGAACGACTTAGACATAAAAATAGGGCCATTACCCCCTGGGATTATGAAAGGCTTGTCTTAGAACAATTTCCTCAAATTCATCGCGTAAAATGTATCAGAAATACCGATCAAAATGGAACAATACGCCCTGGATATCTTACATTGGTCGTCATTCCCAAAACCATACACTATCAGTTAGGCAATCGTTATCAGCCCAAAGCAAGTCGGACAGATTTATTGAGTATTCAAAAGTACATATCCTCAAAAGCCTCTCCATATAC
>JABSPP010000304.1 GCA_013214275.1 Flavobacteriaceae bacterium | reverse complement strand
ACCCAATCTATAAAGCATTGCTCAAATTGTTCTGGGTCTAAACGTGAGAATACACGATTGAAAGTATCATCTGAAGGTATGCCATTTGGTAAATCTAAAAATGACCGTAAAAAATCTTCTTTTGCTTTAGCGTATGTTTCCATATCTTTCCAAGTATCTGCCGCACAAATCACTGCAATTATACCGATAAGAAGGATGTCGTCTAATCTGTGAAGCTTGTTTATATCGCTTCTTGGGTCGTCAATTTGGCTAAAAATAGACCTAAAGTTATGAGTTGTTTTCAAAATAGTTAAGAGTTTAATTATTAGTATAATATACTAAAAATCAATCATAAAAACAAGTATTAAACAATTGAATATGAAATATTTATACTAAATTTAAACACTCTAATTTTTACTCAAAAAAGTATGAGTTTGCCCTGTGATTACAACAGAGAAATTTTAAGGGATCATGTGTAAGTTGTATATTGCAGCCTTGTATGGTGAGGCTTGTTTTAAAAGGAAAAATTAAACATCAATGATTTGTCATAAATACAAAACCAATGAAAGATTATTTTGCACATGAGAGCGCTTTTGTTGATAAAGATTGTAAAATTGGATCTGGCACTAAAATTTGGCATTTCAGCCATATAATGGCCAAGTGTTCCATTGGTGAAAATTGTAATATTGGACAGAATGTTGTCGTATCTCCCCAAGTGGTTTTGGGGTCTAATGTAAAAGTTCAAAACAATGTATCTATTTACACTGGTGTCATTTGCGAAGATGATGTTTTTTTAGGGCCATCCATGGTATTCACCAATGTAATTAATCCAAGAAGCGCCATCGTGAGGAGAGAAGAGTACCAAAAAACAACAGTAAGAAAAGGAGCGACTATAGGTGCAAATGCCACTATTGTTTGTGGAAATAATATTGGTAGATTTGCGTTTGTTGGTGCAGGAGCTGTTGTTGTAAAGGATGTTCTTCCTTATGCTTTAGTTGTGGGAAACCCTTCAAGACAAATAGGTTGGATAAGTGAGTTCGGACATCGATTAGAATTTGATACCGAAGGATATGCGACATGTTCTGAAAGCAAGGAAAAATATCAACTTAAAGGAGGAGGTGTTACAAAAATTAATTAACTATATGAATTCAAGATGTGTGAAAAAGTGGTTGATCTTCTTCTTTATGCTCCCAATTGCTGGATTTGGGCAATTAAAAAAGTATCCGGTATTTGACGAATGCGAAGGAGAAACCATAAATTCGGTAAAAGATTGCTTTTATAAAATGACAAAAGAACTTTTTTATGATTACTTTCAAGAGCCTCCAATTATCAAGGAGGATGATTTTAAGGGTGTTTTTAATGCGACTTTTATTGTTACTGAAGAGGGCAGATTCAAGTTTATTTTTATAAACACACCATACAAGGAACTCAAAGAAGAAGTCGTGCGAACTTTTTCTAAATTCCCTCAGATTCAACCAGCAAAATACAACAATAAGGATACAGAAATGCAGTTTATTTTTCCGCTAGTATTTCCGTTGCAAGAAGATTTAGAACCAGAGATTACTAATACTTACGAGCCACAAAAGGAAGATCTAAACCAAATAACTGAAAAGCAGGTTTCTGAGGATGTTAGGTTTCCAATTCATACAAGTCAGTTAAATATTCCTTTCACTCATCAGCGATACATAGATTACGAATATGCCTTGCACAGAGCCAGTGGAACCCACACAGCATCAAAACCATATCGCTACAGTGAGATCAACCAATACATCAACTTAGATTCAATTAAATCACAATTATTAAAACCTGAGGCACAGACTTGGGTTGGCAAGAAGCTCTGGAATGAGCATCTGTTAGAAGTGCAAGAAGATGATTATTGGCTTACGATCGATTTTTTACTGGATTTACAGTTTGGGAAAGACAATTCTGATGTACCATTTACCTATAACAACTCACGAATATTTCGACTCAATGGAGGGTTGGACAACAAGTTTTCATTTACTGCAACGATTTATGAGAGTCAAGCAAGATTTGCGTCTTATATTAATGAATTCATTGAAAATCCCTCACTAACAACCCGACCAGCTTTTTCAGAAGGATTAGTTCCGGGAAGAGGAAAAGCAAAACGATTTAAAGAGGACGCCTTTGACTATCCTGTAGCAGAAGGATACTTATCATACGCACCAAATAAATTCATGGAATTTCAATTTGGACATGGTAGAAATTTTCTTGGTGATGGTTATCGTTCTTTTTTACTATCAGATGTGGCTGCTCCTTCACTTTATTTAAAAGGAAGCGTGGAGTTATGGAAAATTAAATACACCAGTATTTGGATCTGGGGGAAAGATCTCAGGTCATCAGCTGTGATCAATGAGGAGCATAGGAAAAAATATATAGGAATTCACTATCTAAGTATTAACTTAGGGAAACGCTTTACACTTGGATTATTTGAAACAGCCATTACCGCAGGAGAAAATGGAATTGATGCAGACTTCTTTAATCCAGTAATTTTTTATCGATCAGTAGAATTTAATAGAGGTGAAAATTCAGGGAACGCAATGATAGGACTTACAACAAGGTATAAAGC
>JABSPP010000303.1 GCA_013214275.1 Flavobacteriaceae bacterium | reverse complement strand
TCATAAATTGTTCTGTTCGTAAGTGGTGTGGTTCTTTCGTAATTACGTACGATTTGATTCCCGAAGGATGCAAAACCATAAGCAACAAAGTCTAGCTGCTTGTATTCGAACGTAAAGTTCAATCCCATTGTAATGTCTGGAATAGGATCTCCTAAGTAGGTTCTATCGTTATCATCAATGGTACCGTCATTGTTTAAATCAACAAATCTGATATCCCCAGGTGTAGCATCAGGCTGTGCACTTGAAGCTACTTCTGCTTGTGTTTGGAAAATTCCATTTGTTTGCAACCCATGGAAGTAACCAATAGGCAATCCAGCTTGCATTCTCGAGATGTCAATTTCTTGCCCAACTCCAAACGTTCCTCCAAATTCAAATCCAGTATCAGATCCTACAAAGAGAACTTTATTGTCTACAGTAGCAAAGTTGTAGTTTAAGCTAAATTTTGCATTTTCTCCAATATCATCAGCATAAGACAAAGAGAATTCATACCCGCTGTTTCTCACACTTCCGGCATTTACTACTGGAGGAGCAGATCCAGGAGCACTTCCTCCTAATAACAGAGAGGTTTGTGGCTGAATTAATAGGTCTTCTGTTTTTCTGTAGTAGTATCCAAGATCTACATCAACTTTATTGAAAAGACCAAATTCGACTCCAAAATCTGTGGTAATTTGTTTTTCCCATCGGATGTTTGGATTGGAGAGACCTCCAATAGCTGCTGGTACGATGAAGATTTGATTATTGAAAACATATGCTCCTTCACCATCTAATAAGGAAACGAATCTGTTTCCTGGAATTCTATCGTTTCCGATGACTCCATAACTTCCTCTCAGTTTCAGGAAGTCAATCGTCTCATTATCTTCCAAGAAAGGTTCGTCAGAAACGATCCAACCTCCAGAAGCTCCGTAGAAGATACCAAATCGGTTGTTTGGACCAAAATTCGATGATCCATCTCGTCTTAAGATTCCTGACAGTAAATATTTCCCTTTATAACTGTATTGCACTCTTGAGAAAAATGATTGCAGTCGAGAATCGAAGAACAATCTTGGCACGTTAAAAAGCGTCAAGTTGTTTTGAGATCCAATAGTATCAAAGTTGGCTTGTGCCAAGCTTGCAGCACTTCCACCAAAGTTGGTGCGATTGGCTATGTTGATACCTGTTGTTTGAAAAAAGGAGGTTCCTAGTAATACCTTTAAATCATGTACTTCGTCAAACACACGTTCATATTTCACAAAAGCATCAAATGTATAATCTGTAAATCGTTGCTCAGCAAAACTTGCCTCGGCTAAAGTTCTGTTGAATACCTTACCAGCACCAAAATCTGCTTCAGGGAACAAGTTTCTAGAAACCACTCCAGCATGGTTGAGTTGCATTCTTGCTTCTGCGGTAAAATGATCTAGAAAAGAATAGGTAAGACCGTAGTTCAATGTAATTCTATTGGCAGTAGCTCTATTAAAGGTAGCTTCTGCTTGGTGTATTGGGTTTACTACCTCAATTCCAACCCCTGTGGTTGGAGCTTGGTCATTAACCCCTAAGTTAGAAGGCATGTTTAAGGCATTGAACAGAACCGACCCTAAGGCATTCTCAATAAGTGTAAACCTATTGGTATTTGCATAGATGGTAGAAGTAGAAAACTTTAAGTTTTTGGTAATATCTCTTGTATAATCAAACTTGATTGTGCGTCTGTTGAACCGAGCTTTTTCTCTCCCAACAATTCCTTCTTGATCAAACGCAGAAATGGTCAATGCATAGGTCGCTTTTTCCGTGCCCTTTGTAAAGCCCATGTCTACATTATAGATCGGAGCATTTTCGAATACTTCATTTTGCCAGTTCGTTCCTTGACCTAAACCTGATACATTTGGGAAAGGCAAAGCTTCTCCGTTGGCAGCAAAAGCTTCATTTGCCAACAATGCATACTCAGTAGCATTCAACAACGGAATCTTTCTAGTTGTCTGTTGGAAACCAGTGTTCATATTGATGTTGAACTGAAAGTCTGTTTCCTTTCTACCTGATTTGGTCGTAATCAAAATAACTCCATTTGCAGCTCTTACCCCATAAATACCTGCGGTTGCATCTTTTAAGAAGTTGATACTTTCAACATCATTAGGGTTTACTACACTCAGGTCTTCAATAACGGCTCCGTCCAGTAATATTAGAGGTCTACTATCACCACTGGTAGAAACTCCCCTAAAGCGGATGTTTAGCCCAGCTCCTGGAGCACCCGATGTACTTGTAATATTTACCCCAGCTACCTGTCCTTGAATCGCTTGTTCTATCCGAGTGGGCTTTAGAACCTCAATGTTTTCGCTTGACAGAACAGAAACTGCACCGGTCACCTCTTCCTTTCTTTGTGTACCGTACCCTACAACAACAATTTCATCAAGCTTTTCTGAACTTTCTTCTAAAATAATATTGATAATTTCTTTGTCGACTATTACTTCTTTTGTTTGGTAACCCAAATAACTAAAAACCAATATTGATCCTTTAGGGACGTTTGTTAAACTATAATTTCCGTCAAAATCAGATATGTCTCCTTTCGTAGTGTTTTTTACAACTACATTGACTCCTGG
>JABSPP010000302.1 GCA_013214275.1 Flavobacteriaceae bacterium | reverse complement strand
TGAATCATTTGATGGACCATTTTTGCCACCACCACATGATGCAATTAATAATGATACTGTCAAAGTTACTAGTCTAAACAACTCTTTATCCTCCCTAGAGATTAGTTAGCCACCACAAGAAAGAGCATCTTCGCATTTCCGCGATGAGGCTCGATCCTTGTTAAACAATTTTTTTGCTTGTACGCCTGTTGCTGTATTGCGATTTAGGTCACGGTATTCAAGTCCAAGCTGTGCTAAGTAGCCAATAACTTCTTTAAGAGGTTTGATCTGTTCAGACTCGATCTTGGCTAAAATTGCCTGAGTGGTTTCCTCTGATCTTTCCCGATAAAATACCCTAAGATCATCCGGTAGGGCTCCGTTTGATAAAGCTGAACTCATGGAGGACTTTCCATCTGAAACCATTCTCTTAACCGCTATTTCAGCAATAGCCTCTCCTAGTGCCGAACAGGCCATTTTTTGATCTTCAAGAGGAATGCTTCTTAAGTCCTTAACCACTTCAATTGGGACACGAGCTTTGATTACATCCCTTACATACTTGCCAAAGTCATCGTCTGTTGGAGATTCTGTATTGGTAATAATCCGTTCTAACTTATTAATGTCGCATGACTCTGACCTTGCTGATGATAAGAAATTGTTTGTCACATCGTCGGGGCGAAGCATATCGTCAGGGAATAGTTTGACCCAATAACCATTGGACTTCATTTCAACTTCACCCAATATTCTTGACCAAAGTGTATAATTTTCACTTTTTTTGACCACTTCCATTATGCTTTCAAGAACCTTTTGGCGACCTGTAGCATATCTCATTTCAAAAGGAGCCAGTAAATTTCTTGATCGTGCAGAGCGTGAATGACAAGCTCTAATGTTTTCAGTAGTTAAGTCTTTGCCAGCTAGACACTCTTCGACAGCTTTGGCATGCCTCTGTTTAAGTCCTTTATCAGCTTGGTCATCAATGTATTTATCAATTGCCTGGCAGGCTTCAAATTGTAGATTGATAGCTTCATTTAGAAGTACCGACAGATGACGAATATGAGAACAGACATTTGGTTTATAGTAGCAAACAGCTCCCATAGCTAGCGCTGCTGGATTCGTAATTATCGATTCGATCTCTGATACAGCAGCTCTTAACTGCTGATCGATCTTGTTTAACTCACCTTTAACGCTACCGACCACATCGATTTTCCCACAGCTCAGACGAGTTTTAGCAGAAATTGCAATTCTACCCACATTGATTCCAACTCGTTTGCTTTTTGGCTCTGCTGCGGGGCCAAAAAAAAGAGTAGCGACATCAGAGGCTTTAAGAGTTGTTGAGTAGTCTATTAATGCACCTCTGTCTTCCGCTAGTGCGATTGAACTGCTAATTGCAGCAAGGATTAAAACGAGTTTAATGGTCATGATCTGTACCCCCTTTTTTTTCCTTTTTTGTTGTTAGTCGCAATTCTATTCCCTCGGTATTCCTAGATATCCATATATTTTCCTTACTTGCTTCTGGTCCTTGATATTCATCAACTAGTAATCTTGCTTTTGGTGATCTTTTTTGGGTATCAAGTGCTACAAGTCGTAACCACTCAATTCTGGTAAACACACGAATAGGTGGTTTGCTGTTGGCAAGTGACAACTGCGACAATGAAAATATGAAGATTGCTAGGACTCGCTTGCCCATTTTGATGCCTCCTTTTGAATAAATTCCTTTTGCTCAGCAGTGATTTTCACCAATTGGCCCATTTCATCTCTGAAGCCCATTGGTACTGTTGTCGCAAGAAATTTCATAGTTTTTTGGTATTTTTCTAAGACTTCTAAGGCAGCTTTAAAAACGTCAGTATCTTCCTCTTCGTTGATTGCATTCCAGTAGTCAAAACCTGTTGGTACATATGAAATAGAGCCTGTGAAGTTGGCTCCAATCCAAAACATCTCAGAGAATTCTCCTGGTTCTTTCTCAAGAGTCTCAATTAGATCGACATAATGAGGTTTGTTTTTATCTATCAAATTTTCTTTGACTTGGGTTCTCTCAGTAGCGTCAGCAATAGGTAAAACGAGTTTATTGCCAGAGCTTTGCCAAGAGGCTTTTGGTCCTTCAAGTGAGATGTAGTGATCGGGCCTATTTGTCACAGTTACACATGGTATCTTCTTTTTCCTATATCGTGCTATTGCATTTTTCCAATAGGTAACAAGCCTTTTGTTTCCTCCGCCAAGATTAACTCCAGCTTCTTCCATGACTAGAACTGCCGTTCTGCCTTTATTGATTGGGTCACTGATAATTCGTTCGAACTCAGAAGTAATCATGAGAGAAGTGATTTTGTTGATTGATGAGGAAGAGGAAATTTTATCTAAATCATAGAGTGTTATGGTAGGTGAGCGCTGCTGAGGGTCTTCATAAGCATCTTGATCAAAAAGTCTGTTGTATGGTCCGGTCCCATAAAACGGCATCAATTTTTCTTTAAGCGTATCAACTAAAGTTTCGATAATGTAGTGATGGTTTGCTGCTGATCCTTTGTAGGGTCCA
The DNA here is from genome assembly GCA_013214275.1 of Flavobacteriaceae bacterium. Classification (GTDB taxonomy): domain Bacteria; phylum Bacteroidota; class Bacteroidia; order Flavobacteriales; family Flavobacteriaceae; genus Polaribacter. The sequence goes on along the minus strand of JABSPP010000302.1, from coordinate 64 downwards.
TAATCATTCGCAGGATTTGATTCTGCAAGTTCTGGCATTTCATAACCATCAATGTTGCAAACTT
>JABSPP010000301.1 GCA_013214275.1 Flavobacteriaceae bacterium | reverse complement strand
ATCCTTTTTGCTGACCGATAAACATATAGGACTGGTTTCCAATTTTTCCTAAACCGCCTATCATGGCCTTGTCGTCTTTAACACTTCTATCGCCGTGTAATTCCATAAAGGTATCTCCACAAATGGCTTTTATATAATCCAAGGTATAAGGTCGGTTGGGGTGTCTGGATAATTGAACTCGCTGCCACGGAGATAGGCTCTTGTAGAGTTCTTTCTTTTTTTTCTCTAGTTTTCTTTCTATCTTTTTACAGGTTGCACCTACATCAATAGCACTTTCTTCGCCAATTTCATAACACTTTTGCAACTGATCTTCCAGTTCTTTTATCGGTAGTTCAAAGTCTAAATATTCCATGGTGGGTTGTTAATCTTCAATCTGGTCTTTTGAATCAACTACCTCGGGGCAAGCCCACGAAGTATTCAAAGGAAACTATTTCAATCATTTCGAGTCTAGCCTCGGGGAAATCAACCCTTGGCTATCGCCCTGCGATTAAAGTTAATGAGATACTAGATACAAACTTACTATAAAATTGGATGGTATTGACAAGGATTTTATTTTTTTTGTAGGTGCTTTCCCTGTCTTTTTTTTTGCATTATGGTCACGTTCTTGAGAATTCCATTCAAAAGAACTACCAAGAGGACGATGGAGGCTCCCATATAAAATGCTGCATTCATTTTCTCATCTTCTCCAAAAATCATCAAGGCCAGGATGATGGCATATACGGGTTCTAAATTAATGGTCAGCATCACAGTATACGGCGTTAAACTTCTCATCACATGTACTGAAGCGATAAACGCATAGGCTGTACAGATACTACTCAGTAAGATGAGATAGATCCAGTCTGTTTTGGTTAACGTAAATATATTTTCGGTAAACCCTCCAGAAAACATCATATAGATGGTCATGAAAAGTGCCCCAAAAACTAGCTGGTAAAGAGAAATGACTGCAGCTTCATTCTTTTTGATAAACAATCCGTTTAATACTGCAAAAAGAGCTCCTAAAAACGAGGAAATAAGCGCGTAGATCATACCCCAAGTATATTGAGCTTCAAAACTAAAGATAATGTATAACCCTACAATGACAAGGGCTCCCAAGAACATTTCTATCACTCTTATTTTTCTTTTAAAAAAAAAGGGCTCTATAAAAGCCGTAAAAAATGCTCCGGTACTCATGGTGACGAGTGCTACTGAAACATTGGAAATTTTAATCGCCTTAAAAAATGTGATCCAATGTAGTGCTATGAGGATTCCTGAAACGACAAATTTGAGTCCTGACTTTCGATCGACCAAAAAGCTCTTTTTTCGCAACAAAAAATAGAAGATGATGAGGATGGATGCTAGGAGCATGCGATACCAAACCAATGGAACAGCATTTACGGTGATTAATTTTCCCAAAATTGCTGTAAATCCCCATATAAAGACAATGAAATGGAGATGTAGATAATCGTTGAGCTTACTTCTTCGCATTAACGTATAGATAGACGGCTAATCCTCCAAAGATACTATTTGGAATCCATACATAGACTGACGGGGTTGCACCTGCTACTGCTCCCAGCACTTCTGCAACTTTCATAAAAAAGATATAGATAAACATGATAGAAAATCCAACAGCTAGATTCATCCCCATTCCTCCTCGTTTCTTTTTAAATGCGAGTGCGACTGCGATAATGGTTAATATATAGGTTGACAATGGCAAGCTAGTTCTCTTGTAAAGCTCTACCAAATAGGCATTTAAGTTTTTAACACCGCGTTTTTTTGAAACCTCTATAAACCCCGATAATTCATCAGACGGCATTTCCTGAGAGAGCGCTGATTTAAAAAGCAGATCTTTAGGTGTAAAAGCAAAGGCAGTATCAATATTTAACCCCGAAAAAATACTGTCCTGTTCTTTGTACACCTTTCTAATTTTATATTTGGTTAAGATAAAGGTAGCATCGTCTTTGTTCCATCGAATATTATCGGCTGTTAGTTTCTGTTTTAGCTGAATTCCACTGTAGTTTTCTATGGCAAAAAAGGTCCCTACAGATGTCTTAAAATTATACCTCTTAATATAGACATAAGTACTGTCGTTCAGTTGTAAACTAAAGTTTCTAACTGCGTTATCTGAACTCCTTTTAAAAGTGAGGTATTCCTTTTCAAATGCTTTTCTCTCTTTACTGCTATTGGGAACAACAAAATGATTCATGAGTAAGGCAAATACAGTCACAAGTGTCGCTCCTACCATATAAGGTCGCAAAAATCTTGTAAAGGAAATTCTTGCACTTGTCATGGCGACAATCTCGGTGTTATTGGAGAGCTTTGTGGTGAATAAAATGACCGCTATAAAAAGTGCCAAAGGCATGAACGTATTGGTGTAGTATATGATAAAATTCTTATAGTATTCATCAATGATTTGCATAGCAGTTAAATCACTGTGAGATAGAAATTTATCTACTTTTTCAGAGATGTCTATGGCTACTGCAATAGGGATTAAAATCAATATCGTAAACACAAAGGTGACTAGATATCTTTTTAATATGTACCAATCAAGTATTTTCATCCGTATAAATCGATATTCGCTGTTTGGTATTTGATTATTT
>JABSPP010000300.1 GCA_013214275.1 Flavobacteriaceae bacterium | reverse complement strand
GAATTTACGTTGGTTGCTTTTGAATCGTTGATGTATTCCACACCGTGAATGTTGGCTACAAATTCCAAACGATGTTCTACATTTTCAAAATCAGCAAACTTTTCACGGATGCTGTCCTTGCGAAGGCTTGCTAAGTTTTTCTTTAAGTTTTCATTAAGTTTATCCTGTTTCTCTTCATCGGAAAATAAATCATTTTCTAATATAGATAATTCATCCTTTTTAGTATTCTCATTAATTCACCTTTTACGGGACAGTTCGATGCCCATATTCAGTTACCTATAGCATTTTGATTTCAATTAATGCTAAACGGATTTATACTTTATTTCTATGATCTGATCTTCTTTAGACTTTATGAATCAGTGAAATTTGGAGTGTTTTGGTAAAATATGATTGAGGCGAAAGGCACGTAGTGTTTACATTTTTTGTCCTGCCAGCAGGACTAGGAATGTAAAGCAAGAGGGTAACACGCTAACGCGATGTTACAATTTTTAGTTATTTGATTTTCAGTATATTATGTAAATATAGAATTTGGAGAAGAAAAGTTTTTACTGTATGTTCATCCCCCAATGTTTAGGACAGCTTTCTTTTTAAGACCAGCTTAATTTAAGCAGCTTTTTTAAATATATCGATAGGTCTGTCATAATCTATTGATTCATGTCTTCTTTCCCTGTTGTAATAATCAAAGTATTCTGCCAATAGCAGGAACAGTTCGAGACCGTCCCTGGGAGGGCTCAGATATATCTTTTCATACTTTACGCTTCTCCATAACCTTTCTATAAAGGCATTATCGGTTGCCCTTCCCTTGCCATCCATAGATAGCTTTATGCCCTTTCCAAGTACGGCGGCGGTGAATTCATCTGAAGTGAACTGGCTTCCTTGGTCGGTATTGACGATCTCGGGCCGCCCGTGTATCTGAATTGCCTCTTCCAAGGTTTTTGTGCACCAGTCCGCGTCCATGGAATTGGATACGCTCCAATGGACGACAAAGCGACTGTGCAGGTCGATGATGGCCATAAGGTACATGTATCCCTTTTTCATGGGGATGTAGGTGATATCGGTGGCCCATACCTGGTTGGGCCTTGTTATTTCCAAGTTCCTCAAAAGATATGGGTACACCTTGTGCTGTTTGTTCCTCTTGGAGGTATGTCTGCCCGGTAGCACCGCCCTTAGCCCCATTATCTTGTAATACAATCTCTCGATACGGTTCTTGCTGACCTTGTAGCCTTTGTCCCTTTTGAGCCATGCATGCATACGCTTGGCACCCTTCTCGGGATGGTACGGATAATGCTCGTCCATCAGGCGCATCAGCTCAAGGTTCAGCTGCGTTTCACCTCTGGGTTTGTAATAAAGCCCTGAACGGTGCAGTGACAATGTGCGGCACTGTGCCGATATGCTCAGTTCGGTATGGCCCTTGCGTACCATCTTTCTCCTTTCGGCCAAAGGCCTTAGCGCAAGGCGTCCTTTAAAAAATCATTTTCCACCTTCAACTGCCCGATGGTCTTGAGCAACTGGTCGTTCTTCTTCTCGGATTCACTTCGTTTATCGGTCTTCCCTTTCTCAAATACCGACTCCGCACCTGATAAAAAATCCCGTTTCCAACCGCTTATCTGGGTAGGGTGTATCTGGTACTTTTGGGCAAGTTCCGCTAAACTTTGCCGCTCCTTCAAGGCTTCCAGAACAACCTTGGTCTTAAACTTTGCAGTGAACTTTCTTCGTGTCATATTCAGTAAATTTAATCATTAAACTTACTGTCCTATTTTTTGGGGTATCTACAGTAAAACCCTTGGGAGGTACAGTAAACATTGGAACTTTTTGCTGTAAAAAATATTATTTATTACTAATTGTGATTATTTGTGCAATCATTTTTCACAAATTTAGTTTGATGTCTTTTGTTGCCATTTGGAGAGTGTGGAACCAAGCTGGTCTTGCTGGTCTTGGAACGGAAAAATAATTCGATGATATCGTAGGTGCGCCCTATTTCGATTTTATCCTACGCTTATCTTACCGAACACTATAAAATCGAAACAGGATCCGTGCGCAAAGTTCAAGGGTAAGATTTGGGGTGATCCACCAAAAATTTTGGGTATCAAAAATTAATTACTTTATCTAGAGCTTCATCGGTATCTTTATTAATAAAGTTTGCTTGATATTGTATTGTGGTAGTAATTGAAGAATGACGATATAATTTTTGAAGCATTTGAATTGGAATTTTATCCCCTGAAATATTTCCAAAACTATGACGTGCGATGTGCATGCTTAAATTTTTATCAATTCCCACTTTCTTGGCTATTTTCTTCAAATGGCGATTAAAGTTTCTTGTCACAGTTTTGATTCGAGTTTTCAAAACTCGAATATTTTTTAAATCTATCTGTGAAAGTTCAGGAAATACCAACCCATTCTTAGATTCAGGAAGTTTGCTATAATGGTCTAATATCTTCTTTGCTTTTGCTGGCAACTTAAAAGAAACCTGCTTATCATTTTTGCTCATGCGGTATTTCAATCTGCCATCAATAAAATCCGACCATTTTAGCTGAATAACATCTGTCATTCTCATACCAGCAAAATAAAAACTGATAA
>JABSPP010000030.1 GCA_013214275.1 Flavobacteriaceae bacterium | reverse complement strand
AGGTGATAAAGGGGAAATTGATGCAGATGGATTTTTAAAAATTACTGGTAGAACCAAAGAAATGTTTAAAACATCAGGAGGTAAATATGTTGTTCCACCACTATTAGAAGGACAATTGAAACAGTCAAGATTTATAGAACAGGTAATGGTTGTTGGAGAAGGTGAAAAAATGCCCGCTGCAATCATTCAGCCTAACTTTGAGTTCATCAAAGACTGGATAGAGAGTGAAGGACATAACATTAAAACAACCCTAGAAGACATAGCAAGTTCCCCAATTGTAATAGATCAAATTCAGAAAGAAGTAGATCAATGCAACAAAAACTTTGGAAAATGGGAGCGAATTAAGAAATTTGAGCTAACACCCGAAGAATGGACCATCGACGCAGGTCATCTTACACCCACCATGAAAATGAAAAGGAAAATCATCAAAGACATCTACAAAGATCTTTACGAAAAAATCTACAGAGGGTGAATCACGGATATATGCCCACAAAAGGCGTTGAGCAAGAGCAACAACTTTTAAAAAAAATTAGAAAAAGAGCAATAATAACAACCACAAGACGGAAAAAGTCGCTTAGTAGCGACTTTTTGTTATATTAATTTCTTTGCATTCTTTACCTTCTGCTTTGTCAAGGCCACATTAATAACCTCACTCATTTCAGTAACATAATGGAATTTTAGCCCTTTTAGGTAACTTTCTTTAATTTCGTCAATGTCTTTTCTATTCTCCTTACAAAGAATAATCTCTCTGATATTTGCTCTTTTAGCAGCGAGGATTTTTTCTTTAATCCCTCCAACAGGTAATACTTTACCACGCAAAGTAATTTCTCCTGTCATAGCCAATCTACTCTTCACTTTTCTTTGAGTAAACACAGAAACTAGAGAAGTGAGCATCGTTACACCAGCACTTGGTCCATCTTTAGGAGTAGCTCCTTCAGGAACGTGAATGTGCACATTGTACTTACTCAAAATCTCTGGATCAATGCCAAACTCTTCAGCATTAGCTTTGATGTATTGTATAGCAATAGTCGAAGATTCTTTCATGACTGTTCCTAAATTTCCCGTAATGCTTAGGTTTCCTTTTCCTTTTGATAAAATAGACTCTATAAATAGAATATCACCACCCACACTTGTCCATGCCAAACCCGTCACCACACCTGCAACGTCGTTGTTCTCGTATTTATCGCGTTCTAACCTAGGAACTCCTAAAATTTTCTCAATATCCTCATGGGTGATGTTCTCATTGTACTCCTCTTCCAATGCAATAGATTTCGCTGCGTATCTAACCACTTTAGCCACTTTCTTTTCAAGTCCACGAACTCCAGACTCTCTTGTATAACCTTCTACAATTTTTTCAATTTGCCCTTTCCTCAGCTTTAGGTGTTTTGGTTTTAAACCGTGTTCTTTTAACTGTTTTGGAATCAAGTGTCTTTTAGCTATTTCAACTTTTTCTTCAATGGTATATCCAGTTACATTAATGAGCTCCATTCGGTCTTTTAGTGCCCAAGGAATTTGTGATAAATTATTAGCTGTTGCAATGAACAGTACTTTCGATAGGTCATATCCCACTTCCAGATAATTATCGTAAAACTCGGTATTTTGTTCAGGATCCAATACCTCTAACATAGCAGAAGTAGGGTCACCTTGGTGGCTTTGCCCTAGTTTATCGATTTCATCGAGTACAAATACAGGATTTGAAGTTCCAGCTTTTTTAAGGTTTTGAATCAACCGCCCGGGCATTGCACTAATATACGTTTTTCGATGTCCTCGAATTTCTGCTTCGTCCCTCATCCCTCCTAGCGACATCCGTACATATTTACGTCCCAAAGATTCTGCAACTGACTTCCCCAATGAGGTTTTTCCAACACCCGGGGGTCCGTACAAGCAAATTATTGGAGACTTCATATCTCCTTTCAGTTTTAAAACGGCCAGATGCTCTATGATTCGTTCTTTTACCTCTTCCAATCCAAAGTGATCGCGATCTAGAATTTTTTGTGCATTCTTCAGGTCAAATTGATCTTCAGAGAACTCGCCCCATGGCAACTCCAGCATTAATTCTAAATAATTTCGCTGAATACCGTACTCTGCCATTTGGGGATTCATCCTTTTTAGGCGTTTGAGTTCTTTGTCAAAATTAACCCCTACCTCTTTTGTCCACTTCTTAGACTTGGCTTTTAGCCTCATCTCCTCCAACTCTTCCTCATTAGAACTCCCTCCCAATTCCTCTTGAATGGTTTTGAGTTGCTGGTTCAAATAATATTCGCGTTGCTGCTGGTCTAGATCTGATTTTGTTTTGGACTGAATATCATTGCGCAATTGTAATTTTTGGAGTTCCTTGCTCAAATTCTTCAATGTGAGTAAAGCGCGCTCTTTAAGGCTGTCTTTCTCGAGTAATACCTGCTTTTGGATGACTGATAAATCCATGTTAGAAGCAATAAAGTTTACTAAAAAGGAATCACTCTGAATATTTTTGATCGCAAAAGATGCTTCAGAAGGCAGCATTGGGTTTTCCTTAATTACCTCTAAAGCTTCATCTTTGATTGAGTCGATAATGGCATCAAACTCCTTTGTATCCTCTATGTTTTTATCTTCTATAGCCTCTCTTACTGAAGCTTTCAGATAAGGCTGCTCTTGGAGCATTTCTACAATTTCAAAACGCTTTTTTCCTTGAATAATAATCGTGGTATTTCCATCGGGCATTTTTAATACTCTCAATATTTGTGCAACAACACCTGTCTGAAAAATGTCGTCCTTTGTAGGCTCCTCTATATCCTCGTTTCTCTGTGCTACTACACCCACTACTTTATCTCCACTATTCGCATCTTTTATGAGCTCAATAGATTTATCCCTTCCAGCAGTAATAGGAATGACTACCCCCGGAAATAATACGGTATTTCTCAAAGGTAAAATAGGAAGTGTATTTGGAACTTTTTCACCATTAATAATCTCTTCATCTTCTGGTGTCATTAAAGGAATTAATTCCGAATCCTCGTTTAAAACATTAGAAAGCGACAAACTGTCTAATGTGACTATTTTTGATTTACTCATATACTTTGACTGTCAATGTGACATTACTTTGATTGGTTTAAAAATAATCATGATCATTAACTTAACATAAGTAATTGATAATAAATTATTTAAAACGTTGATTTATAAAATCATTATAACTATTGTCAATTGTTATGCCATTTAACAATACGCTTCTTTGTCTTGTAAATATTTTCATGTTTTTGATGTTTTTTTATGTCTGATAATACGTTAGCATGAATGATTAGGAAGTAATTTTAGCAAATCAAAATTAGGATTTGTACGATTGTCAAAAGAACTTCATTTCACTACAGGTTCTAAAAAAACAAGCCAACAGTAACTACCCATAGGAATAATAAATATCACCTAACTTGAATAAAATTATACACAACACCAAGCTGGAACATTGTGAAGTACGCTGTTTAATAATTTGTGCTTCCCTCTGTCACAGGTCACCAATTAAAACTTATTTCCTTATAAATTCTGTGTATAGTAGTTGTAATCTTTCAATACTTTCTGTATAAATTCTTCGTCTGATTCTTTTTCTGATTTTTTTATTTGAGCCACTTCCTCTATTTTGACTCTCAATTTTATGAGTGTTTTAAAATCCCTTTCTTTTGTTGCTATTGTATATGTGTCTTTTATAATCCTTGCATCGTTATCTGACAATTGAATTACATTTGAGTATTTAGGTTTGTAATTATCTGCTAGATTTTCGAGGATGGTCTGGGAAAACATCGCCTTATCTTTCAATGAAATGACCACAGTGTTTGCAGAGATGTCTCCAACCCTTTGATTTTTTCCTGAAACTGCAATACTAATGATACCGATAGACTTGCCTACGAAAAAGAGTAATGAAATTAGTGCTTCATACTGACTGACTCCCAGTGCATAAGCGTAAACTATGAGAATAAAAAACAGGTTAAAATCAACAACTCGCAAGATCCAACGTATGATGTAATCTGAAATAGAAGGCTTAAATCCATCGATATTCACCACTTTAATTCCTAAAATTCTCTTGCCAATGGTCTGTCCATCTAGTAAAATTTCAAAATAAAGTGAGTAAGTGATTGCGGGTAAAGAGATTAATATATTGATGGCAATAATAGACCAATTATCCTCTCCTATCTCATAAACAACACTAGATGGAATAAAGTCATAGATAATCCAAAGGTAGCCTATTTTAAAGATATTATCGATGATAAAAGCGCCTACACGTTGTATCTCATTAGCAAGTGTAAAATCAATGTTTACATTTTGTGTCGTATTTATTTGGAGTGTTTTCATGCATTGATTATTTTAGCCACCATGAGAGAGGTCGCTTTTATCAAGCAAAATAAAGAAAAATGGCTAGAATTTGAGAGTATAATTTCAAATAAAGAGAAAAAAAATCCCGACGAGCTAGCAGATTTACACATTAAGATCATGAATGATCTCGCATATGCGCAATCATTTTACCCTAAAAGCAAGGTTGTTCCTTACCTAAACAAACTGGCTAAGGTGAGTTATTCTAAGGTATATCACAAGAAGCGAGTAGATCAAAATCCTTTTATTTTTTTCTTTTTTGAACAAGTTCCTCTATTGTGTTATCAGTGTAGAAAATATATCTATCTAGCTTTTGCAGTCTTTTTTGTCTTTTTCTTTGTAGGCCTTCTATCAACCTTTAACGACGAGAGTTTTGCTCGCCAAATTTTAGGCAATGAATATATAGATACTACGTTGGAAAATATAGAAAGTGGTGACACACTAGCAGTCTATAAAGGTGGCTCTAATTGGGGAAGTTTTATAGGGATTTTTACCAACAACCTGTGGGTAGGCATACGCATGTTTCTATCGGGACTCTTCTTTGGTATAGGAACTGGGCTCTACATCGTTTATAACTCGATAATGGTTGCTGTTTTTCAGGCATTTTTCTACCAACAAAATACCCTTTGGGATAGCGTTAAAGGAATTTGGATACATGGTACTTATGAGATTTTTGGTATGATTATAGAATCTGCAGCAGGATATATCATTGGAGCTAGCTTTCTATTTCCAGGAAGTCTAAAGCGATTAGAATCCTTTAGGATAGGATTAAGAAATGCTTTTTTCATTTTTCTGAGCACCATCCCTTTTACATTTATCGCAGGATTTCTTGAGGGCTATGTTACTCGATATTACAACACAATGCCTACTTTCCTATGCTATGTGATCATTCTATTTTGCTTTACCACAATTTCCTACTATTATCTAGTCTTACCTTATAAAGTAGCCAAACAAAAAATAACGTCTAGGTGAAAAAATGGATATTCATATGGTTACTGAACTGGAGTTTGCTGATCCAAGCACAGATTAATGACGGATACATCGATACTGAGGAAAGTATTCAAACTCTTCAATACGATAAAAACCTCAACATCTCTGAAGAACGTACCTTTGAATTGACACCCAATTCCAAATACAGCGGAGATGCATTTCAATACAATGATCATATCAAAGCTTCAAAACCAGAAATACCAACTGTAGACACCAGTCCAAAAGTAGAGGTTTCTTCTGGTTTACTTCGAATCTTACTGCTAGTCGTTTTAGCTGTTTTGGCCATCATTGCCATTTTATATAGATCAGATTTCTCTTATTTTAAGTTAAGTAAATACAGACAAAAAGAGGAGGATAAGCTAAGTAATATCGACGATGAGCATATTGACGAAAACGACTTCGAACAACTCCTTAGTAGGGCCATTCAGAATAACAATTTTAGATTGGCAATACGATACCATTACTTGTTACTATTAAAAAATCTTTCTCAAAAGCAGTATATCGAATATCACAAAGATAAAACCAATACAGAGTATCAATTTGAACTCAAAGAAGGTGCTATTCGGTCTGGATTTTCCTATTTGTCATACATCTACACCTATGTATGGTATGGAGAGTTTGTAATTGATCATCCAACATTTGCTACCATAGAAAAGAAATATGAATCTTTTAAACGTCAACTTAAATGAAGCCTACTGAGCACATGTATATCGCTTTTGCTTGTCTGGTATTCATAACAGGATGTCGAAACAAAACAGATTGGTACGAGAATTTTAAAGAAAAGTCTAAATCGCCCTTCGGCACCTACATTCTATTTAACGAATCTAAAGAACTATTCGATAATCAAGAGGTAAACCTTTTAAAAGAGAATATCTACGACCACCTTTTGAACTCTTATTTCGATGACGATTACAGGTTTAATTATATTTGTGTAAAAGACAACGCAAATAAAATCACCTACAGAGGTATTGAAGAGCTCCTACTCTACGTAGAAGATGGAAGTACCATTTTTCTTTCCTTGAATAATTTCAGCACTGTCTTGAAAAGTACTTTTGAAATAGAAACTCAGAACACAGACTTGTTATCCTTCAGACCGTCACACTTAAAGTTGCTTAAGGGAACGTTAACTCTTCACAATTCCAGTTTCTTCGAAAAAGAATTTACATACGATAGAAACCTAAGGAAACACTATTTTTCCAAGTTTAATCAAAATAATACCATTGTTTTAGGTACTCAGGAAATTCAAGGAAAAAATCAACCTGTATTTATAAAAGTATATTATGGAAAAGGAGCTGTCTATCTTCACTCTCAGCCTATCGCCTTGACCAATTATAACTTGTTGAACGATAATTATAAGTACGCAGAAAATATCTTGTCTTATGTACCTGACGGCGATATTCTTTGGGATCCTCAAATAAGACGTAGTAGAATAAACTCTGATGATGAGAAAACAGAAAATTCAGAATCGGTATTTTCTTTTTTCTGGAAACACGAGCCACTACAATGGTTCTTATATTTAGGATTCTTTGGTTTGATTATCTTCATCCTATTTAATGTCCGAAGAAAACAGCGTCCAATCCCCATACTAGCTTTGCCAAAAAATTCTACTTTAGAATTCACACATACGATTTCGAACCTTTACTTATTAAATGAAGATCACAAAAATCTAGTTCAAAAAAAGATTCAGTTTTTTTTAGAAAAAATACGCTCACGTTACCATTTAGACACCCGAAATCTGAACAATGAGTTTTGTCAAAAACTGGCATCAAAATCTGGAAATGAACTACAAAATACAAAATACCTCATCAATACCATTCTCGCCTTAAATAAAAAATTGAATTGCACGGCGGAGGATCTGATGAGTCTTCATAAAATGATTGATAACTTTTTGAAAAAACACTAAAATGGAAATACAAAACGAAAATATCCCAGAAAAGACAACATCCGATCTCAATGAAAGTACGACTTCGCAAGAAAACATGACCGAGCAAAAGACAGGAGATGAATCTATAGCATTCGAAAGTAGAATTGATCTTAGAGAACTTCAAGAAAGCGTTTATGCAATTAAGCAAGAGTTGCAAAAAGTAATCGTAGGTCAGAGGGAGATGGTTGACCTCCTTTTAGTGACAATCCTTGCCAATGGTCATGCACTTATAGAAGGTGTTCCTGGTGTTGCAAAAACCATTACTGCCAAACTTTTATCTAAGGTCATTTCAATTGGGTTCAGTAGAATTCAGTTTACTCCCGATTTAATGCCCTCTGATATCCTGGGAACTGCTGTTTTTAATGCAAAAATTTCTGACTTTGAATTTAAAAAAGGGCCTATATTCTCCAATATGATTCTCATTGATGAAATTAACAGAGCTCCAGCAAAAACTCAGGCTGCACTTTTTGAGGTAATGGAAGAAAAACAAGTGACCATGGACGGTACGACCTACAAGATGGAAGAGCCTTTTTTGGTACTTGCAACACAGAATCCTATTGAACAAGAGGGAACATATAGGCTGCCAGAGGCTCAGCTAGATCGTTTTTTGTTTAAGATTGATGTGAAATATCCAAATGCCCAAGAAGAATTAGAGATCATTTACAGAGAACAACAGCTAGTAAATACTCAAAAATTGGAGAAGGTACAATCTGTGATTGATGGTAACACCATAAAAAAATATCGTTCACTGGTTAATCAAGTGCAAGTTGAATCCAACCTGCTAAAATACATCGCTCATATTGTTGTAAATACCCGTACCAATTCATTACTATTTTTAGGTGCATCACCAAGAGCTAGTATAGCCATTCTAAACGCATCTAAAGCTTTTGCCGCTATTGGAGGAAGAGATTTTGTAACTCCTGAGGATATTAAGAAAGCTACAATTCCTGTATTGCAGCATCGAGTTATTGTAACACCAGAAAGAGAAATGGAAGGGTTAACCAGTAGCCAAATCATAGAACAAATTATAGAAGCTGTAGAAATTCCAAGGTAATATAATGAACCATTTGTTCAACTCTTTATTTTTAAACAATCGTCTCTTCTTCCTTTTGGGAGGAAATGCATGCTTGTTAATTATTGGATTCTTTACCTCTTTTGTTTTTGATGTAGCCAAAGTGATGTTGCTTGTAATTGCCGTACTCACTGCTATCGATATGATTGTCCTATTTATGGTCCGAGATGGGGTGAAGTTACATCGTTTTTTACCAGAAAAACTCTCTAACGGCGATGTTAATGACATTCAAATAATCCTTGACAGTCGATATAATTTTCCCGCTCATATTCATCTTATAGAAGAACTCCCTTTCCAGTTTCAAAAAAGAGACTTTATCTTCCGGACTGTGCTCAATCCACAGCAACAAGAAAAAGTCATAGAATATGGTTTAACCCCAAAAAAACGTGGAGTGTATGAATTTGGACATGTGAATGTTTATGTGAGCTCCCCACTAAAATTAGCCACACGAAAATATATTTTAGGAGAAGAGAAGACTTTAAAATGCTATCCTTCTTTTTTAAAGCTGAACCATTTTACCATCAATGCTTTTACAGATTCTAGTACTTTCGGATCAAAAAAAGTGCGTCGGATTGGACATTCTTTGGAGTTTGAACAAATTAAAGAATATGTTGCAGGTGATGATATTCGCACACTCAATTGGAAAGCCACTGCTAAGAACAATCAGCTGATGGTAAATCAGTACATTGATGAACGATCACAGCCTATTTATTCCATTATCGACAAAGGAAGAACCATGGAAATGCATTTTGAAGGATTGTCCTTGCTAGACTACGCTATTAACGCAGCTCTGGCTGTTAGCAACGCAGCATTAAAAAAGCAGGATAAGGCAGGGATGCTCAGCTTTTCTGGAAAGGTAGAAGATCATATCATGGCAGAACAAAGAAATGCACAGATGCGATTGATCTCTGAAGCCTTGTATAACGTAAGCACCAATTTTTCTGAGTCTGATTACAGTCAGTTATACAGTGTTGTAAAGCAACGAATTACCAACCGAAGTTTGTTAATTCTCTACACAAACTTTGATACTATGGATGGGTTAAGAAGACAGCTCCCCTATCTTAGAGCTATGGCTAAAAGTCATTTGTTGTTGGTAGTTTTCTTTAAAAATACAGAGTTACATCAGTTGCTTGAGAAAACTTCTAGAACAATTCAAGAAGTATATGACACGATCATCGCAGAAAAATTGATGTACGAAAAGAAACAAATCGTCAATGAACTAAAAAAATATGGGATTCCTTCCGTTTTAACCAAACCAAAAAACTTAACAGATGCTACCATTAATAAGTATTTGGAGTTAAAATCAAGGGGACTTGTATGAACGCACTAACCGTTAATATTAGTCACTGATTAATCGTGTTTTAACGTTTTAAAGAGTACGCTATTTTACAGGAATTGGTAACGAAAATCTTATTGGTCAAATAGGAAAAGAATAAGATTTCCTAAAAACACTATTTTACTCCTCACCAATCTCATTTATGATATCCGATGTGGAAGGATATTCTTGTTCTTGGATATCGAAGTAAATGAAAGTTGTTGATACTGAAGTAAAAACATGGAATAAAAATTGAAATATATATGAGACTACTACGAATAATAGGTAAATAGGATCGCTAATAATCTCTGAAATATCCGTGCTCAATGTAATTGAAATATTATTTTTCACATAAAATTCTGATGGTAAATTTAAAATCCAGCCTGTTATTCCGATAATGATGGAAATGACTAAGAATATACCAAACGTATTCCACCAGTGTCCTTTGATAAAGTTAAAAGCATCTCCGACCGATTGAAAAACACCTCTGTCTTGAAAAATCAAAATTGGGCTTGCCATTGTCAATACATTTGCAAAGTAAACACCCGGTAAGAGAAACAGAAGATAACCAACAAGAGAAATGACACCTGTAACAATACTCAAAAAAAATACCGATAACAATTTGTCTTTAATAGTTTGTTTTACATCATTGTAATTAATGAGACCCCTGCCAACAATATATGATTTTATGTAGGCGAAAATAGAAACATTAATCGCAGCATAGGTGAATGTAATTGATATTGAAAAAAATATGAAAATCAAAAAAAAAGAATTTACATTCTCATACCCGAAAAAATCACTTAAATTTCCATTGAGAGCACTCTCTGTATAGGCTTTAAGTACAAGTAATGTATTCCCCGTAAAAAATACTCCAACCAGAGTAGTAAGGACTACTGGAATGACAGATGCTTTGATAATCGTACTAAAAAGTGGTTGCCATTCTGTCCTCAAGAACTTAAATGTATCATTGAGGATGGCTCCCAAATCTCTTAGCTTTTTAAACTTAATAAAATCTGTGTTACTCATTTTAGCAGCTATTTACCAGTTGTTGAATCTATTTTACCTTCTACTATAATTAGGGGCGTCTTTGGTAATGGCGACATCGTGTGGGTGACTTTCATTGATTCCTGAAGCTGTGATTCTAACAAACCTACC
>JABSPP010000003.1 GCA_013214275.1 Flavobacteriaceae bacterium | reverse complement strand
GGTTGATATTGCTTTCTCTTGTGGATGTTACTAACAGTAAGTCCATCGACGATCATCACCATTTGTGTATATGAAAGAGCAATGCTTTTTACAGCAGCATCGTACTGAGGGAGTTCAAAAGTACCTTTCTCCAATCGTTTGTAGTACAAGCTAAAACTGACCCCTTGCCAATGCAAGAGCTTGATCTTATCTCTACGTTTGTTGATAAAGATAAACACATCGCCATGAAAGGGGTCTCGCTTCAAGATATTCTTAACAAGACCTGAGAGTCCGTCAAAACTCTTACGCATATCAGTAGGCTGACTGTATAAATGAAATCTGTGTGAGGAAGATAAAGTGAACATGGTCTCAAGTTTATCAACCAAATGTAGGTGAGATTGTATTATCGTAAAATACCTAGTCGCTCGTGAGCATACTTTTAAACTACAGACATAACGATCTATCCACGCATAACACAACTCAAAGATAGAATGCTTATCCAAGCTATTCTCAAATCTAGATAGGGTAGGCTGTGAAGCTAAATCTCCTTCCAAGATATCCTTATATAAAGGGTCGTGTTGTAAATGAAAAACATCGTTGGCATCTTGATAGCCTTGCATAAGCATGTACACACGTTGTTTGAGTAATTTCTCTATGGTGTGGGTAATCAATAGGGGATGACGATGATCTGGAATATAACTGCTATAGTAACGTAAAAGCTTATGCTCTCTTTCTATTTTTTCTAATAATACTATAGCTCCATCTGAGCTAATCTCTTCAGCTGAAAAATCGACGGAAACAGCCGTGTTACCTCGATAAAAAATGGTAGATTTATCACTCATTTTTGGGTGTATGATTTAGTGTTGTTTTTAGCTTTTAATACCAATAAAGATAACGCTTTACACCCTTTTTAACTAAGATAGCAATGAATTTTTCGGGTTAAGGGAATGCTTGTTTGTTTTCTTGTACAGAACAGATGTGCCACCAGATAATAATGCCTCTGAAAGGGCGGTTCGTCCTATCAAAGTAAAAATGAAAATATCAGGGCAGTTCAAATCGCTTCAACAAGAATTTGCCATACTGCGTTCCATTGTAGACACAGCTATCAAAAATGGACAACCCGTTTTTGAGGCCATCAAAAGTATCGTCGAAATCCCTAGTGTAAAAGCGACTGGATAGTTACCAAAATAAACAACCTTAGATGAAAAGTTTACTAAAGAAGTATGAAGAGAAACAACCAGAAATTATTTTTAACTGGAAAGATCCAGAAACAGAAGCAGAAGGCTGGACGGTAATTAACTCATTACGAGGTGGAGCTGCTGGAGGTGGTACAAGGATGAGAAAGGGTTTGGATCAATATGAGGTCACTTCATTGGCAAAGACAATGGAGGTTAAATTTACTGTCTCCGGACCTCCTATAGGCGGAGCGAAATCGGGAATTAACTTCGATCCGCAAGATCCTAGAAAAAAAGGAGTATTGGAGCGTTGGTACAAGGCAGTAGCGCCTCTTTTAAAAAATTACTACGGAACGGGTGGTGATTTAAACGTAGATGAAATTCATGAGGTGATTCCAATCACTGAGGATAGTGGTGTGTGGCACCCACAAGAAGGAGTTTTTAACGGGTATTTTAAGCCTTCAGAGGCGGATAAGATCAATAGAATAGGACAGTTAAGGCATGGTGTGATTAAGGTGATCGAAAGTACTAGCTATTCTCCAAAGATTTCTAGAAAATATACCATTGCTGATATGATTACTGGGTTTGGTGTTGCTGAAGCGGTAAAGCATTATTACGATATTTATGGAGGCTCTGTAGTTGGAAAAAGAGCTGTTGTGCAGGGGTTTGGAAATGTGGGATCGGCAGCAGCCTATTATCTGTCTCAAATGGGAGCAAAAGTCATAGGAATTATTGATCGTACAGGTGGAGTAATACATGAAGAAGGATTTTCATTGGAAGAAATGAGATCGTTTTTTTTGAATAAAGAGGGTAACACTTTAGTGGCACAGGAGATGATTCCTTTTGAAGAGATGAACGAAAAAATCTGGAATTTACCTACTGAGATTTTTGCCCCATGTGCTGCATCAAGGTTAATTAAACAAGGGCAAATTGATGAAATGATCGACACAGGATTGGAAGTAATTTCATGTGGAGCGAATGTTCCTTTTGCAGATCAAGAAATCTTCTTTGGTCCTATCATGGAAGCTACAGATAAAAAGGTAAGCTTAATTCCAGATTTTATTTCCAATTGTGGAATGGCAAGGGTATTTGCCTATTTTATGGAGAAAAGGGTAGAAATGTCTGATGAGGCTATTTTTACAGACACTTCCAACACAATTAAAAAAGCTCTCGAAAACACGTATCATGTAAACACTTCTAAAACTAGAATTAGTGAAACAGCATTTGAAATCGCATTAAAACAACTCGTATAGAAACATCATATGGAATCTGTAATTATCATTGTATTCATCTTAGGCTATTTAGCCATTACCTTAGAACATAATTTAAAACTTGATAAGCTGATACCAGCACTCGCTATGATGGCTATTTGCTGGGCGATTGTCGCTTTGGGTATTGATTCATTTTCGAATTGGTTCGAATCCTCAAGCCATGCTTTGGTGGAGGATTTTGCTTCTAAATCACACGAAGCTAAAATGCACTTGGCGGAGGAAACGTTATTGCATCACCTTGGCAAGACAGCAGAGATATTGGTATTCTTACTGGGTGCTATGACGATTGTAGAGATCATTGACTATTTTGATGGGTTTTCTACCATTAAGAGTTATGTTAGAACAAATAGTAAAAAGAAAATTCTTTGGATATTTTCTATTTTGGCATTTATCCTTTCTGCGATCATCGATAATTTAACAGCTACGATTGTTTTAATTTCTATTTTACAAAAAATAGTAAAAAATAGAGAAGATAGAATTTGGTTTGAGGGTCTAATCATTATCGCTGCTAATGCTGGAGGAGCGTTCTCGCCAATAGGAGATGTTACAACCACTATGTTGTGGATAGGAGGAAAGGTTACCACAATAAAGTTATTTACCTATCTGTTTATTCCCTCCCTGTTATGTATGGTCGTTCCCACATTTATTGCTTCTTTTCTTCCTGCTTTTAAAGGAACCATTGATACCGATCCACAAGATCAAGAACAATCAAAGAGTAAGCACAGTGCATCAATGCTTTATCTGGGGTTATCTGCCATTGTCTTTGTCCCTATTTTTAAAACACTAACACACTTACCACCTTATGTAGGAATGATGCTGTCTTTAGCTGTGGTAGCAACATTTGCTGAGATTTTCAGTAGGACAAAAATTTCATTAACAGATTTCAAAACACAAGAAGAATCACAAGAGTTTTCTCATCATAGTCCTGTTCACAGTTCACTATCTAAAATAGAAATGCCAAGTATTCTCTTCTTTTTGGGAATCTTAATGGCTGTTGCCGCATTAGAATCTCTTGGAGTTCTGTTTAATTTTGCGGATGGTCTAAAGCAAGGAGTTCCTTTGATAGGCTCTGAGTTGTCTGGTACTGAGGTATCGGATTTGGTTGTTATGCTCTTAGGTATAGGTTCTGCAGTTATAGATAACGTTCCGTTAGTTGCTGCCAGCCTAGGGATGTTTACAGAGAGTGTAGAGAGTGTAGATAATCCGTTGTGGCACTTTATTGCTTTTTCTGCTGGTACAGGAGGGAGTATGTTGATTATTGGGTCTGCTGCTGGAGTTGTAGCTATGGGAATGGAGAAAATAGACTTTTTCTGGTATTTAAAAAAGATTTCTTGGCTAGCATTTGTAGGATTTTTAGTTGGATCTTTGTCATTTATGTTAATTCGAATGTTTGTTTGATAACAAAAGTCCCAATGATCTACTTTTCACTACAATTTCTATGTGAAAACATCGTTATATAAAAAACTTAAATAGTCCTCAATGTTTTTGTACTTTCAAGAAGTTCCTGAAGTTTTAGATACAGTATCGGAAGAAAAGACACTATCTATATACAAGCTTATTGTTAATGGTGGTTTGGGTGGTCAGATTATTATTGCTATCCTTTTTGTACTTCTAGCTGTATCCTTGTACATCTATTTCGAACGATTTCTTACCATTAAAGCTGCGGCAAAAATGGACAAGAATTTCATGAATCAAATTCGTGATTATGTATCGAGTGGTAAGCTAGAATCTGCAGACGCTTTGTGTAAGAATACAACATCTCCCACGGCAAGGTTGATTGAAAAGGGAATTTCTAGAATTGGAAAACCGCTAGAAGACATCAACACAGCTATAGAAAATGCTGGGAAACTAGAAATTTACCAATTGGAGAAAAATGTAAGTGTGATTGCCACCATAGCTGGGGCAGCTCCTATGATTGGTTTTCTGGGAACTGTTATCGGTATGATAGTCGCCATTCATGAGATTGCCAACTCAGGAGGTCAAATAGATATTAAAATGTTGTCTGATGGGTTGTATACCGCTATGACTACGACGGTAGCAGGACTTATTGTGGGTATTATAGCCTATATATCCTACAATCACTTAGTGGTAAAGACAGATAAGGTAATGTATCAGATGGAAGCAAAATCTGTGGAGTTTTTAGATTTATTAAACGAACCAGTATAATTGTATTTAAAAGATTTTGAGTTGAAAAGTTTCTCAAAACGAATCTCAAATCGCTCAAATAGAAAATATGAACCTACGAGGCAGAAACAAAGTCAATCCAAATTTCAATATGTCGTCTATGACAGATATTGTGTTTTTACTATTGATTTTTTTCATGTTAACATCTACATTGGTCACAGTGAATGCGATTGATGTTCTTTTGCCGAAAGCAAGTGGTAAAACAGAAAATAAAACGTCTGTATCAGTAACTGTTACCAATAAATCGAAGTTTTACATAGACAAGGCTGAGATTAGTGAGAAAAATTTAGAGTTAGAAATTTTAAATAGGGTAGGATCCAAAAAGCAAAAAACAGTGGTTATAAGGGGAGACCAAGATGTGCCTTACAAGAATGTGATGAAAATCATAGATATAGCAAACAGGAATAAGTTGAAAATGATTCTAGCAGTAAAGGGAGGAGGATAATGTCAGTTTTAGATACTAAAAATAAAAGGAAATCAGCAGGTATCACAATAGCTGTATTGCTATTACTTCTATATCTCATTTTTAATTATGGAATGGATTATATAGATCCACCTGTAGAATATGGGATTGCTATTAACTATGGTATTTCAGATCAAGGCAGAACCCAACCAAAAGTTGTGGAAAACGTAAAGGCTACTCCTAAACCGTTGACTAACTTACAAGAACTAAAAGAGGAAACTTCCGATGAATCTATCAAGAAAGAATTCATTACTACCCAAGATCAGGAAGCTCCTTTGGTAGAAACTTCAAAGAAGGAGCCCAAAACAGAAAAGCCCAAGGAAGAGGTCAAGGAAGAAAAACCCAAACCCAAAAAGCCATCAAAAAAAATGTTAAAAGCCTTCGATGACCTTTTAAAAGGAGACACGTCTGATGGTCAACCAAAAACCGAAGGAAATGATAAGAAGAATGGAGTTAAAGGGGATAAAGATGGGAATCCAAAGTCATCAAAATATTATGGGAATCAAGGATCGGACAAAGGAGACCCTAATTATAATCTGTTGGGTAGAGAAGCACTGAAAAAACCTATTGAACAACCAAATTGCCAAGAAGAAGGAACAGTTGTGGTTCGTATTGAGGTAGATCAAACAGGTAAGGTAATCAAAGCCATTCCAGGTGTAAAAGGGACTACCAATTCTGCAAAATGTCTGCTAGAGCCTGCTAAGATTGCTGCTTTAAAAACCACATGGAATGCATCCAAAGATGCTCCTTCCAAACAAAAAGGCACCATCATTTACAAGTTTACACTCATTAAGTAATGACATATCAGGAAACATTGGATTGGATGTTTTCTCAACTACCCATGTATCAGCGTCAAGGGCAGGTAGCGTACAAGAAGGATCTGACTAATATTCTTGCTTTTGCCAAAGTTCTGGGAAATCCTCATCAGAAATTCCATGCCATTCATGTAGGGGGAACTAACGGAAAGGGTTCTACCTCTCATATGATTGCTAGTATTTTACAGGAATCAAAGTTAAAAGTAGGACTCTATACATCTCCTCATTTAAAGAATTTTACTGAGCGAGTGAAGATTAATGGAGTAGAAATTGAAAGAGTATACGTTACAGAATTTATTGAAAAGTATAAGGATTTCCTAGAAAAACAAGGGCTTTCATTTTTTGAAATGACCGTAGGCCTAGCTTTCGATTATTTTGCGGAACAGCAGGTAGATATTGCAATCATTGAAGTGGGTTTGGGAGGTAGATTGGATTCCACAAATATCATTACACCTGAGGTCTCTGTGATCACCAATATAGGCTTTGATCACATGCAATTCTTAGGAGAGACATTACCTGAGATTGCCTATGAGAAAGCTGGGATTATAAAAAAAAATATTCCTGTTGTTGTAGGGGAACGTCAAGATGAAACAACACCTGTATTTGAGAAAAAAGCACATCAGATGGGGTCGAAACTACTTTTTGCTTCTGATGAATTTGAAGATTATCGTACTGATTTACTGGGAGTTTACCAAAAGAAAAATGCAAATACAGCAGTGAAGGCAATTCAATGTTTATCTAAGCTTACTATTTCTGATAAAGAAATTTACAGGGGCCTTAAAAAAGTTGTGCAGAATACAGCATTTCACGGTCGATGGCAAGTTCTTCGCAAAGTACCAAAAACAATATGCGATACTGCTCATAATAAAGAGGGTTTAACATATGTAGTGCGTCAATTGAAAGAAGAAATCTATCAAAAACTACATATTGTCTTGGGAATGGTAAGTGATAAAAACGTAGAAAATGTGTTGTCTTTTTTTCCTTCAGAGGCTAGATATTATTTTTGTTGTCCCGGTATTCCAAGGGGATTAGATCAGCAAAAATTAAAAGCATATGGATTTGAATTTGGATTGATAGGAGAAGCCTACGAATCGGTTTTAGAAGCCTATAAGCACGCCCTGCTAAATGCAAGTAATCAGGACCTCATATTTATTGGTGGAAGCACATTTGTCGTAGCCGAAGTTCTGTAAAATAATTTCCTTTTTTTCCTTGGTAAAGATTAAAAACAACTTTATATTTGCATCCGCAATCACAAAAGGGCGCGTAGCTCAGCTGGTTCAGAGCACTTGGTTTACACCCAAGGGGTCAGGGGTTCGAATCCCTTCGCGCCCACCGCCTTTAACCTCAACTTTAGTTGAGGTTTTTTTTTGGAAAAGATTTTACCATGGAAATTGTAAATGCTGGAAAAGATACAATTAATTCTAGTATCAAAATCTTAACTTGTAAAGTTTCATAATTTGGAAGTTTCTCTGCCCATATTGCCTCCATTCTCCAGATAAATGCCCTGTATATTATGCAAGATGTATATCCCCAAGCACCGCACAATAGACCTATCCCTTTTTTTGATTTTAAGTTCACTACACCAGCAATTAATAATAAGAGTATACTTATATAATCTGCTGTAAGT
>JABSPP010000299.1 GCA_013214275.1 Flavobacteriaceae bacterium | reverse complement strand
CTCAGCTTTGTGACAACTGCTTTCTTGTCTGAGGATACAATATATTTTGGTCTAAAATCTCCGTCAACATCTACTCCTTGATATACTCATCAATTCGCATTGTTTGCGTATACTCAAAGATGAATTTTGATCACTTAATATCAGTTCCTTCTTCATCCCAGCAGATCCAATTTCTTCAAGTTTTTTTTTAAATAATCGCGTTCAACCTCAAGCTGACCAATTTTAGCATAAAGCGTATCTAGATCAACTTGATCTTCTTTGGATTTAGATGATTTTTTATCAAATACATCCTTTGACTTTTCTAGAAACTCCTGTTTCCATTGACTAATTTGGTTTGGGTGTAGTTCAAAACGCTCTGCAAGTTCTGATAAACTATAACGTTCCTTTAAAGCCTCTATAGCTACTTTTGATTTAAATTCCGATGTGAATTTTCTACGGGTTTTTCTCATTTTTGTCATTGTTTAAAGTTAGTGAAATTTCAACTTAAACAATGGTCCAGTTTTGTCGAGGTATTATACACGATATCCAGGTTTGATGATGCCTTACATGTTCCAATCGTTCATCAAAGTTTCATTGTGATCCAACCAAGTTTCAATTTCTTTGACTTCACTGAGCGTATTCTTCTTAAGTATTAAATCGTCCCATTCCATCTCAGTGGTAATGAGACTTGCAGGAAAATCCTGACTTAGTTGGGGTTTCATCACTTTCCCGGTAGTGACTTTTGCATAACACTCTTCATCCAAGATCAATCGTCCACTCATTTCAGGTTCTGTAGATAGCAAACGTTCGATAATAATATCCTTGTTCTTGATCAGCTTGGATTGCTTGTCTAAGAACTCCATTCCTGCAATTCGTCCTTCAATATCGTTTCCGTAGAGAATGTATAAGAAGGTTTCTCCTGTGGGAAGGATTCCACGATGGTTCTTTCCTTTGACACCACCAAACTCTGGAAACTCTCCGCCGTTGGGTAAGAACTCGGATAGAATCCGATTCAAGAAACTTGGTTCCAATTGTGGCACGAGTGTAAGCAACAACAACACAATATCCTCTTTTTGCAACTCTCGTTCTTTGATAAAAGTGGCTAGATGAGAACTGTTGTGGTCTAATTCTAATTCAGGAACAATGAGAATCTCTTGTGTGAGCTCAATGGATAATCGACTTTTAATAATGAGTTCCAAATAATGGAAGATGAGAACTAAAGAAGGTGTTTTTTTGATATTAATAATAGGTGTTGGTTTCATGATGAATATCTATAAAGTTTTACTGTTTTTCAACTCTTGCAAGTATTCCTTTGCCTTTATTGCATATTCAGAGCTTCCTTTTGTAAATGCTGTCAGTGTCTCGATGGCTTGGGTCTCATCTCTTTTCAACTCCAATAAAACGAGAGCTTTATAAAAACTCGCTTTATTGTGGTTAGTTTGTTTGAGAATAAACTCAAGCTCTTCCAATGCTTTTTCAAATTGCTGTATGGAAAGCAATCCAATAGCTTTGTCAATTCTCACATCATGATGGTTCTCATTAAGGGTAAGCAAGAAATTCCATTGTTCCTCTGCTTTCTTAAAATTGGATAATGCCAAGTGCAGTGAGGCTGCTAATTTTCTATACGACGCATTGTCTGGTTGAATGCTTAAAGATTGATAAATGGCATCTAATGCGATTCCAAAGTTCTTTTGGTGAAACTGAATCATGCTGATGTAATAATAGGCTTCATGTTTTTTAGGTTCTTGTTGGGTAACTTCTAAAAGAATACTCAAAGCCAGTGTATAATTCTCAAGATGAATACAATCTTTGGCTAGATTGAGTTTATACTCCATATCATGACTCAGTGTTTCTAAGATGTATTTCCAAATAGTGACAGACGCTTCGTACTTTCTTATATATTGATATAAACCTGCAAGACTTTTATACGCTAGTAAGGATTGTTGATCTTTCTCTATTGCTTTGATGTATTGTTGTTCCGCTAAAGCGAATTCTCTTTGATTGGCATACACGTGTCCCAAGTTTGCCAGATAGGTCGCAGATTCCTTGACTTTAATGGCTTGTTTGAAGCAGTATTCTGCTTTTTTAAAATCTTCTTCCTTCAGCAATAACATTCCTAAGTTGTTCAATGTTGTTGGATAGTTTGGAGATAAGCTTAATGCTTCCTCATATTTTTGTTTTGCTTCCGAGAATTTTCCTCCTAAAAAGAATTGTACTCCATCGTTGTTTAATTGTTCTACTTGTGTATTCATCGCTTCTTATTTTTTAAAAAATTTCATCTTTAACATCTGATGCAATGTCTGATGCCATATCTGGAATATCCAATTCTGGATATCCAATCTCAATATCGTCAAGCGACATGCTAAACGGTTCTCCTTCTTTGTAGTTTACTGGGAACCTAATTCCGAATTCAATGCCAGGTCCCCATTCATATGAAACTAAATTCTTTCTCCACGTCTCAGATACGGATAGCCATCCTATTCCAAGTGTTCCTCGGATAAAAGCATTGATATCAAATGTGAACTTAGGTGATACCAATATGCTACCTTCTGCATTGATTTCTATTCCTGTGTGCGGCGTCCAACCCAAATCAACTGATGCCAGTGCTTCGC
>JABSPP010000298.1 GCA_013214275.1 Flavobacteriaceae bacterium | reverse complement strand
ATGCAGGTTACGGACTACCTATTGGTGGAGTATTAGCTACTGAAAATGCGGTAATTCCCTATGGAGTAGGAGTAGATATTGGATGCAGAATGTGTTTAACCATTCACCCAATGAAGTCAAATTATATCAAAGGTCACCAGATAAAACTGGAGAATATCCTCGCTAATCACACAAAGTTTGGTATGCGAGAGACACATGATATTAAACACGATCACGAAATTTTCAGTCGATCTGAGTTCAATGAAATTCAAATTCTGAAAAATCTCAAAGGGAAAGCTTACAGACAGCTAGGAACCTCAGGTGGTGGAAATCACTTCGTGGAGTTTGGTGTAGTCACGATCACAGATAAAGATAATGAGTTTGGTATCAAGCCTAATCAATATGTTGGGGTGTTATCACATAGTGGGTCTAGAGGTTTAGGGGCAACAATTGCCAGACACTATACAGAGATCGCAAAAAGACAATGTCCTTTACCAAAAAATGTGCAACATTTAGCTTGGCTAGATTTAGATACTCATGATGGACAAGAATACTGGCTGGCAATGAATTTAGCTGGTGATTATGCAAAAGCTTGTCATGACGATATACATGCTAGAATTGCAAAGTTGATGAGCTCACAGCCCATTGCTAAGATTGAAAATCACCATAATTTTGCTTGGAAAGAACAGGTGAATGGCGTCGAACGAATTGTTCACAGAAAAGGAGCAACACCTGCATCTAAAGGAACACTGGGAATTATCCCTGGTTCGATGACAGCACCTGGATATATCGTTCGAGGTCTAGGAAATCAGGAAAGCTTAAATTCTGCATCTCATGGAGCAGGGAGAAGATACTCAAGAAGAGCAAGTAAAGAAAAGTTTACTAAAAATGACATGAAGCACATGTTAAGCATCAATAAAGTGAGTTTGATAGGAGGAGGAGTAGACGAAGCACCTATGGCCTACAAAGATATTCGAAGAGTGATGGCAAATCAGCAAGAACTGGTAGAGGTACTGGGAACTTTTTCACCAAAAATTGTTCGAATGGATCGCTAGTGAGCTGTATGGTTATATCAACATAAACAATACACATAATTGCAATCGCACGGCGGATAGATAGCTAAGGGTTTATTTCCCTGAGGTAGTTGATTTAAAAATAAATATCCTAAGGATGATGAGTATTTCCTGAAAACAAAAAAAGAAATAATCAAACAATTACCAATAAAATCCTTTCGTGGAGACGAAAAACTTCCAAACAGGTCATATAAATATTAACACATGAAAACTAGAACCATACAAATTACTGCTGGAAATGGACCAATAGAATGTGCTTGGGTGGTAGCAAAAGTTTTAAAAATAGTACTACGAGAAGCCAGTGCTAGTAAGCTGAATTATACCATTGTAAACCATGAAAAAGGAGAAGAAAATGGAACAGTACGTTCTGCGAATATTCAACTTTCGGGAGATGCCAACAGTTTAGCAGACTTCATGAGAAGTTGGATAGGGACAATCCAGTGGATTGGGCAGTCGAACTATAGAAAAAATCATAAACGTAAAAATTGGTTTATCGGAGTTACTGAAATAGAGGACGCTTATGAACTAGAACTCAAAGATAGTGAGAGCAAATATCAAGCAATCCGCAGTTCTGGTCCTGGCGGACAACACGTGAATAAAGTGAGTTCAGCAATTCGAGCCATTCACATACCCACAGGTATTCAGGTAGTTGCTATGGATAGACGCTCTCAACGCCAAAATAAAAAGTTAGCAAAACAGCGATTGCAAGAGAGAGTCACTCATCAGAATAAAGAGAACTACAAAACATCGATAAAAAATCAGTGGGAAAATCATCAGAAATTAGAAAGAGGGAACCCTATAAAAACAATTACTGGCTCTAATTTTAAATACAAAAAAGTAAGAAAAAAATAATGCGTCGCAACGACAACAATTAAAAAATGAATTGCGTCGAGAACTATAGAAAAAACAAAAAAAGATGACAACAACAGTAAGCAACTATGTTTTTAAAGCCATTGAAGAATTCGATTATAATATCGAGTATGCGGCAGAAGCATTAAACTATGCCCTTGCATACGATGATGCCAATACCATGGCATTGACGTTAATGGGGAGGTTATATGCAGAAAGGTTATTCGATGATGTGACAGCCATCGAGTATTATAAAAAAGCATTGGCTGAAAAAATCAATGCGTTTGAAGTATATCCTGTTTACATCTCGGCTTTATTAAACATCGAAGATTATAAAGAGGCAGAAGAATTTATAGACTTTGCCTTTACCGTAAAAGGAGTTGATAAAGCCATGCTATATCTCAACAAAGCAATTTTAAAAGAGCGATTATTCCAATACAAAGAAGCTTTAAAAATGCTTAAAGAAGCACTGAAGAATAACTACGACACGGATTTTATCTGTACGATAGAAGAAGTAGAAAAACGTGTAAAAGGAAAAATCCCTAAGAAAAACAAAGAGAAAAAAAGAAAGTCAAAAAAGAAATGGTAACTATCCAGTCGCTTTTACACTAGGGATTTCGACGATACTCTTGAGTTTGACAGTTTGAGTGGTATTTTGGGTGTTTTCAGTGTAACAAACTCAGTGTTTATGGGGGTTTTGA
>JABSPP010000297.1 GCA_013214275.1 Flavobacteriaceae bacterium | reverse complement strand
AGTTGTTGCGTGTTCAGCAAGCGATAGATTGACTTTGCTAAAGGTTGCGTTTCCAACATGTCCATTGATGAATTGAAAACCAAGTGCAAGTGCCAGATTTTCTATAGTTTTGGGAAACGGAGTGTGGTCAGCAACTAAAAAAAGTGAGCCGCCGTTCAGTATCCAGCTCTTGAGCGCTTCAACTTCATGGTCGCTCAACGCTTCTCCATATGGTGGAAGCCAGTCCTGTCGCTTTCTGTCAAGCGCGTTTGCAATTACTAAAATATCTACTTGCCTTAGCAGATTTTCTGTAATTGCTTTATCATTCGAACTGACCTTGAATCTGTCACTTTCAAGAACTTGCGCAAATGGCTTATATCTGCCGCTCATCGTCAAAAAGTTATTATGTGCTTCGTCTATTAAAACAAGTGGACCACTATCAGAGGAAAAGTGTGCAACTCTATCTTTAGGCCTGAAGTCAGGGTCAGATTGTTGAGGGCTATCAGAACAGGCTAACAACAATGTAGCAAGGCCAAAAACAATCAAGCTACGAACTAACTTCATTTACATCATCCTTTGTAATAATCTGATAGCGATTAACATTAAAATTTCGCGGCGTTAGACCATACCATGAAAAGTGTTTCAAAGGGTAATTCACATATCAGAAGCAAAAATAGACGTAATTCAGTAGCCGCTCATTGCGCCGTGCAGTGTTTCAGCTTCCGCTTTACGTACACAAGGGCTGCACAGGCAGCCCCTTACAGCCTAAACTTCTATAGATTCCGATATTTCCAAAGCGTCGTCCACCTCAATGCCTAAGTAGCGAACAGTGCTCTCTAACTTTTTATGGCCCAGCAAGAGTTGAACTACCCGGAGATTTTTAGTCTTCTTGTAAATCAGATAAGGCTTGGTTCTGCGCATTGAATGGGTGCTGTAGAGAGATGTATCTAGACCAAGTTTTTCAATCCATCCGTGAAAAATGCGGTTATATTGTCTAGTTGATATGTGCTCAGCGCTATGTATACGGGACTTAAAAAGATAATCAGAGGGTTTTAATCCAGCTTTCTTTACCCAAGCCAATATCGATTCTCCCGTGTTTGGTGTTATCTCAAATTGGACAGGACTACCTGTTTTTTGCTGAACGAGATGCGTGCGCCTAAGAGCTGAGCGTCCGCAAACGACATCGGAGACCTTGAGTTTAACAAGGTCACAACCTCGTAGTTTGCTATCAAGACCAAGGTTGAACAGTGCTAGATCACGAGTCCGTCCTTCAAGCTCTTAGCGAATCCGGATACCCCATATATGTGATATCTGAAGAGGCTTTTTCTGACCGATAATACGATTTTTGTTCCAAGGTGTATGGATTTTAATTGCCATGATTTGTCTCCTGTTTAATAGGAAACATAATTATGGCAGTCCGGCCAAAGTTTATGGTTTGAATAATGGTACTGACAGATTTTTTTACCGGGAATTCAGCATTGCTCAACCATCAGACTGAGAAGCTATATGATTTCTTATATACTGCGCTTTCTTTACCCTACTTGCGCAGGTATGGCCAAAGTAAACTGCATGAAATTTTAACTATTTTGATTTTGTTCAGAAATATACTGAGCATAAAGAAGGTCAGCAAAATCCGCTTCACCAATTTTGCCCACAACCAAATCTCTGATGGCATCTGCGAATAATTCGTTATCAGCAATTAATTCATAATCATTGAGAGATAAATATTCCAAAGCTACAGCGAGACCAGTCCGTTTGTTTGCATCAGGAAGCGAATGAGAAAGTGCAATAGAGGAAGCATACTTTGCTGCTATTTCGAAAACATCATTCAAGCCTAAATAAACAATAGCATTATCAATCCTGCCTAGCGCCCCCTGAAGCTTATTGATATCAGCGGCCCCCTTCATACCAGGCTCGTTTT
This sequence comes from Flavobacteriaceae bacterium, assembly GCA_013214275.1. GTDB lineage: Bacteria > Bacteroidota > Bacteroidia > Flavobacteriales > Flavobacteriaceae > Polaribacter. Next base: position 711 of record JABSPP010000297.1, on the reverse strand, counting down.
CGAGAATGTAGGCGTTAATCTCTATAACGCGCTCGAAGGGGAAAAAAATAAGCTCCATTACATGTAAGCGAGTTTTTCGAACGTACGCTTGTGTGTTCTTAGCACTAGCTTAGTTTCGGATTTCACGATCTGTTGCCCAAACTCACCAGAGAGGTCAAGTTTCTTTCTTGCTGGAACTTTGGGGCGTTGAACAGCTTTAACACCGTAAACTTCAATTTTTGTATTCATAAATACCTCTCATAACTAGATCGATAGTATACACCTGATTTTAGGAGAAACATATTAAGCCAAGACTATTGGTATCATATGCACACATACCAAGCTAAATTGCCTCTTCAGGCAACAAAAGACAAGGAGCGGACGCAACAGATTATTGAACAGCTACTTCTGCTTTGCGCCAATCGCCTCTGATGCGCGCGCCGTTGGCTTTCGCTTCCGCCCACTCCGGCTGATCAATTCCTCCTGCTCCTGCTCCTCTTCGGGAGGAGCAAGATTGAGGGGCATGGCTCCCCACCGTCCACGAAATGGTACGCTTTCTTCTTCCTCACGCTTTCGTCGACACGATCATTCTCGTCCCCCTCGCCATCCCCGTCGTCGTCGTTTTGGTGGCAGACCCAAGAGCGCTTCCCCAAGCAAAGGGGGAGGACGAAGGAGAAGAAGAAGAAGGGAAGGAGGAGGGGGAGAGGACAGCGAAAAGGATAAAGAAAAGAG
>JABSPP010000296.1 GCA_013214275.1 Flavobacteriaceae bacterium | reverse complement strand
AAAGGATATCACCCCTCAAAATACTATAAATCAATACTTTACATAAAAAAGTAGTGCGCGGCTAAAAAATTAACTAACTCATATACAGATTATTAAGCCTCTTAACTGTCAAACTCAAGAAAAAAACTCATAGCGGTAACTACGAGTTTTCCTCATTTTAAGATATCATACAAAAAGACACGTGTTAATTGAGTTATTTAACCTCAGAAGTGGCATGCGCTTGATTACATTTCCAACGCACTTATCGGATTGTTATCCATTAGTAACTCAACTGGGTTTTCCAATGCTTCTTTTACAGCGACCAAGAATCCTACCGATTCACGACCATCAATTATTCTATGGTCATAAGACAGGGCAACAAACATAATAGGTCTAATCACCACCTCTCCATTCTCAGCAATTGGTCTTTCAACGATGTTGTGCATTCCTAAAATAGCACTTTGTGGTGGGTTAATGATAGGGGTGGACAACATCGATCCAAAGACTCCCCCATTGGTAATGGTAAAAGTACCTCCCGTCATCTCATCCACTGTGATTTGTCCGTCCCTAGCTCTTAATGCTAGTCGTTTTACTTCGCTCTCTACACCTTTAAAAGTCAAGTTCTCAGCGTTCCTAATCACAGGAACCATCAATCCTTTAGGGCCAGATACTGCAATAGAAATATCTTGAAAATCATACGATACTTTATGGTTTCCATCAATCATAGAGTTGACGTCAGGATACATTTGTAAGGCTCTCACACACGCTTTTGTAAAAAAGCTCATAAACCCAAGACCAACGCCATGCTTTGCTTTAAAATCTTCCTTGAACTCTTTCCTAAGGTCAAAGATAGGCTTCATGTTTACCTCATTAAATGTGGTTAGCATCGCTGTTTCATTCTTCACAGTAACCAAGCGCTGGGCAACCTTCCTTCTGAGCATGGAAAGTTTTTTGGTGGTAGAACTACGCGATCCGCCCTTAGCAGGAGTTCACATACTTGGAATTGCTTTTACAGCATCGTCTTTGGTTATTCTTCCATCCTTTCCAGTTCCTTTGATCTGAGTAACTTCCATTCCCTTTTCAGCTAAAATTTTCCTTGCTGCTGGTGACGGTGTTCCTGTGGCATAGGTGTCTTTCAACGGGGCTACTACTGGTGTCTCCACTACTTCGTTCTTAGGCGCTTTTTGCTCTTGTGTATCGAGTCCTTCTGGCTTTGCGGCATCCATATCAATTAAACAGACAACTGCTCCAACTTCTACTGCATCCCCCTCCTCTGCCTTTAAAGTGATGATCCCACTTTCCTCAGCTGGCAATTCTAAGGTTGCCTTATCAGAATCTACTTCGGCTATAGGCTGATCTTTTTCTACATAATCCCCATCTTCAACCAACCAAGTTGCAATTTCCACCTCTGTAATAGATTCTCCCGGTGAAGGAACTTTCATTTCTAAAACCATATACTTTTCTTATATTTTGATTTTGTCTTTTTTAATCAAATACACTATTGATTACTTTTCTGTGTCTCTTTTCAAATCTAGCCTTTGAACCAGCGGCAGGAACAGCATAATATTTTCGTGATGCTACCTCTAGCTTTACCCGTGTAAATCGCTGTAGCATAAAGCCCCAAGCACCCATATTTCTGGGTTCCTCTTGTGCCCACACATACCTCTCTGCATTAGAGTACCTGTCAATTACTCCCTGTAACTTTTCTTCGTGTAGCGGAAATAACTGCTCCACTCGAACCAAAGCAATATCATTGCGCTGTAATGATTTGCGCTCCGATAATAGATCGTAATAAAACTTTCCCGTGCAAAAAACTACTTTCTTGACCTGTTCAGGGTGAATGGTATCATCAATAACTTCTTGAAAACTTCCTTTTGCCAATTCCTCGATAGTACTAACAGCAGCCGGAAGACGCAATAAACTTTTAGGTGTAAACACCACCAACGGTTTTCTAAAATTGCGCTTCATTTGCCTGCGTAACAGATGATAAAAGTTTGCCGGTGTAGTACAGTTGGCAATCGTCATATTATCCTCCGCACAAAGCTGTAAATATCTTTCTATCCTTGCTGATGAGTGCTCGGAACCCTGACCTTCATAGCCGTGAGGTAGTAACACGACAATTCCATTCTGAATTTTCCACTTGTCCTCAGCAGCAGAGATATACTGATCAAATACAATCTGTGCTCCATTAGAAAAATCTCCAAACTGCGCCTCCCAAATGGTCAAGCAATTAGGAAATGCCATCGCATATCCATATTCAAATCCCAAAACTCCATATTCTGAAAGCAGCGAATTATAAATTCGCATCTGTCCTTTGTTATTAGAGTTTGTATTTAGTAAATTGATACGTTCTTCCGAAATCTCATCACGCAAAATGGCATGTCTGTGGGAAAATGTTCCCCGTTCTACATCCTGACCAGAAATGCGAACATCATAGCCTTCTTCCATTAAGGAACCGTAAGCTAGTGTCTCTGCCATTCCCCAGTCTAATTCATTCTTTTCAAACACCATAACTCCCCGCTGTCTGAGGATTTTTTCAGCTTTTCTAAGGAATTTTACTCCCTCAGGGACTGAAGAAACAACTTTAGCAATATCTTTAAGCTGATTTACAGGATAAGTCGTATCTACTGGCTGG
>JABSPP010000295.1 GCA_013214275.1 Flavobacteriaceae bacterium | reverse complement strand
TCCGGCTTTGTTGTAGAATTAGTAAGGACTGGCCTGGATGGTCACCACAAATCGATGATTGGTGATTATGAATTAATCGTACTCGATGTAATGCTGCCCGACATAGAAGGTTGGAAAATCCTGTCTTCATTGAGAGAATCTGGTAAATTTACACCCGTTCTTTTTTTAACCGCTCGCGATCACGTTAATGACAGAGTCAAAGGACTTGAGTTAGGCGCAGACGATTATTTGGTTAAACCGTTTGCTTTCGCGGAACTCCTCGCAAGAGTGCGCACCTTGATCAGGAGAGGGACGTCTGTCCCTAACAACACGTTACACATTGCAGATTTGGAGCTTGATATCCCTTCTCGCGTTGCGAAGCGCGGTGGCAAAGTAATCTATCTGACGACTAAAGAGTTTACATTGCTTGAACTAATGGTCAGACGTCAAGGTGAAGTATTGCCCCGTTCTTTGATCGCCTCTCAGGTATGGGACATGAATTTTGACAGTGACACGAATGTCATTGATGTCGCTATCCGAAGATTGCGCGCAAAAATTGATGATGACTTTCCTGTAAAGCTAATTCAAACTGTCAGGGGGATGGGCTATAAAATGAGTGTAGATGATAGTAACGAATAAACTAAAACGGCCAAACTCTCTTGCGTTTAGAGTCACTATACTTGTTGGCATTACCGTATTTTTGTGCCTTACAATAATCAGCTTAATCGTTCAACAATCAATTGCAACGCATTTTGCTGAACAGGATGCTGATGAATTAAATGAGGTATTCCATGCTGTAAAACGAAAGCTTAGCGAAGCATACACTGAAAAGGTGGCACCTTCGAGTATCCTCGTTGAAGCAGTGTCTGGTCATCATGGAGTCTATTACCTTGTGCAAAATGAAGATGGAGAATCCGTATTTTCGAGTAAAGGCGTTGACTTGCACAAATACCCCGGTCAATTGTTTGACAACGATCTCATAACGCCTGATATGTTGACACTTTTTTTTGATGGATCCCATATGTTGCGAGCAACTGAAGCTCTCGTGACCGTCAGCACTGGTCAGAATAAGTCTACATACCGTGTTGTGGTAGCCTCCAACATGGAATTTCACATGAATTACATGGAAGACTTTGAAAAGACGTTATGGGGCATTATTTTCGTGTCTGGTTTGATCACGATAATAGTGGCACGTTTTGCTGTGTATCGAGGCCACTCGCCGCTACGAAAACTGAGTAGAAAAATAGGTTCTATTACTGCTGACAAGCTCGATATCCGACTAAATCCTTTAGAGGTACCGGTCGAGCTCGCAGGATTAGTGGGGTCGTTTAATGCTATGATTGAACGACTCGAAGCTGGCTTTGAGCAACTTTCATATTTTTCTGCGGACATTGCGCATGAATTGAGAACACCGGTCACAAACCTGACAACTCAAACGCAGGTTATTCTGAATCAACCGCGCACTGAAAGTGAATATGTTGATATTTTATATTCTAATTTGGAAGAATACGAACGTATGACCAAGATGGTCAGTGACATGTTACTTCTAGCCAAAACGGAACATGGACTCGTCAAGCCACAGTTAGAGCGACTAAATTGCCGAGCAGAGCTTCAAGAATTAGTTGAGTATTTTGAACTACTGGCAGAAGAAAGACAAATTCAAATTCGCATCCGAGGGGCCGATGCCACAATTGATTGCGATAGGTCCATGTTTCGACAAGCTATGAGTAATCTATTATCAAACGCAATTCGATATTCCTTCGAAAACGCGATTGTTAAGGTAGCAGTATCTACCAACGATGAACATACAAAAATTACCGTTTCAAATCCAGGCCCGAAAATCTCTGATGACCATCTTCAGAGACTTTTTGATCGCTTTTTTAGAGCAGACCCTTCACGAAAAAATCATGGTCAAGGCGTTGGTTTAGGATTGACTATCGCTCGTTCATTGCTTCACATGAACGGAGCTAAACTAACGGTTAGCTCAGATGACAACTTAACCGTATTTGTTGTTTCATTCCACAAATAATCAATCAAACTTCGTCCTGGAATCTAAACAGGTGGTCACTTTCTGAAGCTGATGTATCGGCCACTTCCCCTCATTTGTCATGTTTGCACTTTCCAACACCTGCTTCATAAAACTGGACATTTCATCATTAATCTTAATACAGTTGCTGGTATAGGCTTAACTTGTGTGTATCAACGATTGATCTAACAGTTCGGAATAAGTTGATTAATACCTTCGGAAAAAACCAAGCCTAGAGCCTCACTACCAAATTGGGAAACTCATTTTTCAGTTCCTCAATTATTGGATAAAGAATGATAACCTGCTCACAGTGAAAAACACCTGGAGCCAGATGGAAAACGCACATCTGTCGTGTTGTTTCAGCTGCTATAATAGTCGTCATCATTGACTCATTGTGGCCAATCACACTTAGGACTATTTCATTCGCATCGTTTGAAATTTTCCCACACGCTCGGACGGTGACGCCACAAATATCAGTGCCATTGTGTATGTTTATAAAAAGCCAAAATGCTATTTTTCGAAAAACGGATTGCGCAGGAGCAAAGAATTGGGTTAAAGAAGTTGCACAGTAAGCACCTATACAGCACGCGCATATCGATTGATCATTTCCTTCGCAG
>JABSPP010000294.1 GCA_013214275.1 Flavobacteriaceae bacterium | reverse complement strand
ACTCTGAAAGCTTTAGTAGATACTTCTGTAGCAGATGAGCAGATGCATAATGCAAAACATAGATTTCCCGTACAAACTCCCAGAACCAAAGAAGAGTACTATTATCGTTCGGTATTCGAGCAACATTTTCCATCAGAAACTGCTGCATTAACAGTTCCTTCGGTTCCATCCATTGCCTGTAGCACTCCAACTGCTTTGCTTTGGGATCAGAGTTTTCAGGATGTGAACGAGCCAAGTGGTCGCGCCATCAAAGCTGTGCATGAAGATGCTTATTGAATCTAGTATGAAAAATTTAAAAATAGCGCTACAAGAGAATAAGTCCTATTTTTTATTTGCACACCTTGACCTAAAACACCAACATTAGATTTAAGCCCCTTTTCAGCTCTTTTAAACCCTTTTTTACATTTCAACAATTGTTGATAATTTTACAACAAACTGTCGCAAATCATTTAAACAGGCTTTTCATTTTGTTATCTTTGTTATGGAACGAAAATCGCTATTCTTTAGCGATTTTTTTGAATGAATAAAAACATGAGTGAAAAACAAAAACAACACAAGTATTCAGCAGATAGTATTCAAGCTCTTGAAGGGATGGAGCATGTGCGCATGCGACCATCGATGTATATTGGAGATGTTGGCGTTAGAGGACTCCATCATTTGGTTTATGAAGTGGTAGATAATTCCATAGATGAAGCATTGGCAGGACACTGCGATCGGATTGAAGTAACCATCAATGAGGACAACTCCATTACTACCAAAGATAACGGAAGAGGCATTCCAGTTGGGATTCATAAGAAAGAAGGGGTCTCTGCACTGCAGGTGGTTATGACTAAAATTGGAGCAGGAGGAAAGTTCGATAAAGATTCATACAAAGTTTCAGGTGGTCTCCACGGAGTGGGTGTTTCCTGTGTAAATGCTCTCTCAGATCATTTAACAGCGACTGTTCATAAAGAAGGTAAAATTTGGCAACAAGAGTACCAACGAGGAAAAAGCTTATATCCAGTAAAAACAATCGGAGAAACAGATTTTACTGGAACGATTGTAACCTTTTTACCAGACAAAAGTATTTTTACTCAAACCACAGAATATAATTATGATACCCTAGCAACTCGACTAAGAGAACTTTCTTACCTGAATAAAGGGATAACAATCACCCTCACAGACAAAAGAAGAAAAGACGATGAGGGAAATACCATAACTGAAACATTTTATAGTGAAGAAGGTCTCCCTGAATTTATTAAATACCTAGACAGTACTCGCGAGCAGCTAACTGCCGGAGTAATTTCAATGGAAGGTGAGAAAAATGGAATCCCAGTTGAGGTTGCTATGGTGTATAATACGTCTTATGCAGAAAACCTACATTCTTATGTGAACAACATCAACACCCATGAGGGTGGAACACACCTCTCGGGGTTTAGAAGAGGGCTTACAGGTACGCTAAAAAAGTACGCAGATTCCTCAGGGTTGCTAAAAAATGTAAAATTTGAGATTTCTGGTGACGATTTTAGAGAGGGTTTAACCGCAATTGTATCCGTTAAGGTAGCTGAACCTCAGTTTGAAGGCCAGACAAAAACCAAATTGGGAAATCGTGAAGTTACTTCTGCGGTGTCGCAAGCGGTATCTGAAATGTTAACCGATTACCTTGAAGAAAATCCAAGTGATGCAAAGACGATCGTTCAAAAAGTAATCTTAGCAGCCCAAGCACGTCACGCTGCAAGAAAAGCTCGTGAAATGGTCCAACGTAAGACAGTAATGAGTATTGGAGGCTTACCAGGGAAATTATCTGATTGCTCTGAAACAGACCCAGAGATTTGTGAAATCTTTCTCGTAGAGGGCGATTCAGCAGGAGGAACTGCCAAACAGGGTAGAGATAGAAATTTTCAAGCAATCCTTCCACTGCGTGGTAAAATACTAAATGTTGAAAAGGCCATGCAGCATAAGGTCTTCGAAAATGAAGAGATAAAAAATATGTTCACTGCACTGGGAGTAAGCATAGGAACAGAGGAAGACCCTAGAGCCCTAAATCTATCAAAAATACGCTACCATAAAGTTGTGATTATGTGTGATGCCGATGTGGATGGATCCCACATTGCTACCCTCATACTAACCTTTTTCTTCAGATACATGAAGGAAATGGTAGAACAAGGGTACATTTATATTGCAACACCTCCACTCTACTTAGTAAAAAAAGGTCAAAAGAAAGAGTACGCCTGGGATGATAATCAGCGCGATTTGATCGCTCAAAAAATGGGCGGTGGAATTAATATACAACGCTACAAAGGCTTAGGAGAAATGAATGCAGACCAACTTTGGGAAACTACTATGAACCCAGAGTTTAGAACCCTTAGACAAGTAACCATTGAAAATCTAACAGAAGCAGACAGGGTCTTTTCTATGCTGATGGGAGACGATGTTCCGCCTAGAAGAGCATTTATAGAAAAGAATGCGGTTTATGCAAATATTGATGCTTAGATCTTTAGAATAAGGGTTTTTCCCCTGACGTACAAACTTCAAGAGGTTGTATTTTTTCATATCTTGGTACTAGTAACAGAGTTATACATTATAGGGTTACCCATTTTAATCACAAATACTTGTATATGAGTATATTATTTTGTAATTTGTAT
>JABSPP010000293.1 GCA_013214275.1 Flavobacteriaceae bacterium | reverse complement strand
AGCGGTAGCGGCTGAACTGGCTAAAGCGCTTAATTGTTCGCTAGATGAACTTTGTGGCTTGGCTAGTAACAAGGATAATTTATTGGTTAATGAGCTTAATGGATTGATTAACTCTTGGAATGATACGCAACTAAAGGCTCTTATTACTGTCCTAAAAACAACCCATACTTGGTAAGCGTCCGGCTATGCACGTATTGAGATTTCCAATAAACTTTCTATGATGGTAAGCGTCCGGCTATGCACGTATTGAGATTTCCAATAAACTTTCTGTGATGATTATTTTTTAGGGTTGTAGTTATGAGGTAATAGCTCAGCTAGCTTATTGGCTTTATGATCCAAAATATTTTCAAGTGTATGAGTAAGCCAACCTAATGGTTCAATTTGATTAACTTTGCATGAGGCAAAGAATGAGTACATCATAGCTATGTTTTGAGCAGCCTTATGAGATCCGGCAAAAAGATAGTTTTTTCTTCCAAGAGCCAATGGTCTAATGCTATTTTCTATGAGGTTGTTGTCAATCTCAAATCTTGGATCAAGAACATACCTTTCAAGATTCTTCCAAATTTTAATAGTGTATGCAATAGCCTTTCCAATAGAGCTTTTGGGTAGAACCTGTTGGATGTTTTCATCTAGCCAATGTTTCATTTGTTTGAGAATAGGATTTGCATATTTATTCCTATAACGTTGTTTTACAGTCTCATCCACAGATCGTTCCTTACATTTTTTCTCAATAATATAAAGTTCTTGAATGCGTTTTAACACATAGCTAGCTCGTTTATGATCATTATCCAAAGCCTTCTCAAAATACCTACGTGCATGCGCCATACATCCCAATAAGGTGATATTTCCTTTGGTTACTAAATTTTGATAGGCGGCATATCCATCTGTTTGCAAATAACCTGAATAATTACTCAAGATTTCTTCAGGTACTTTTTTAGATCGACTAGAATCATATTTGAATAACACCAAACCTTTTACTGGGTTTCTGTAAACCCATTGGTATCCTTGATGTAGAGCACCGATTTTGTGAGAATCTTGCACTCCAATTGGAGATTCATCCATTTGAAGGTAATGGGTATTTAAGACTTCTTGCTCTAATACATCGTATAGTGGTTCTAGTAACTCAGATGTTTGATTGAACCAACCGCTAATTGTAGAGCTAGAAAGCACCACTTTCTGCCGTTTAAATATTTGAATCTGCCTATAGAATGGTAAATGATCTATAAATTTTGAAACCATTATATGTGAAAGTAGTGATGCTCCTGCATTTGATTTTGGTAAAGGCAATGAAGGAAGTTCTCCAATGGAAATCTCTTTACCAATTCTGTATTTAGGACGAATAATCCTTCTAACAAATAGCTTCCCTGGAGTATATTCTAAAATCTCGGTGATTTCTTCTCCAATCTTTTCAGAATCAGCAGTTTTATTTTCAGGCTCAATAATTTCCTCCACTCTTGGGAGATGAGCTGGAATAGTTGTTCTGACAGGGACTTGTTTTGATTTGGATGGTTGCTTTCTTCTAACTTCAATAATATGATCTTCCTCTGGAACAGGTATCTCTGTTATGTCTTCTGAAAAAAGACCAAGCTGACCTTCTGCTAAAGGAACAAAACGTTCACTTTTACTACCAAAAATCATTCGTTTTAGTTCAGCTAATTGAACTTTTAATTGTTCCACTTCACTAGATGATTTTAAAAGTAAATCGTATTCTGATTTAAGAATATTCACTACTTCTTTTTCTTTATTATCACCTAGCCTAATCACTAGTTAAAGGTAGGTTTTCTCTAAGGATACAACAAGAAAAACATGACTTATTCATCCACTTTTTGATGTGGGTAAATAACGCTTTCTTCTCTTTATATTCTCAATAGAAAGTCCATCAACTATCATTACCATTTGGGCATAATCTAATCGAATACTACAATTGGATAAATCGTAATCTGGAAGTTCAAAACTCCCTTTTTCCAATCGCTTGTAATAAAGTGTAAACCCACTAGCACTCCAGTGAAGCAATTTGATTTTGTCTCGTGATCTATTTATGAACATAAACACATCTCCATTTATAGGGTTTCCTTCGAGTTCATTTTCTATGATACCTGAAAGTCCATTAAAACTCTTGCGCATATCTGTAGCTTCACTATACAAATGAAACCGATTGCTTGATGATAATGTAAACATATCAGGCTTGTAGGTTAATGAGATCCTGCAATTCTTTCAAAGATATACCAGATGAGCATTTGATCCGAACATCATTTTTATAAATAATCTCTAAATCATAAGTACTCTCAATAACTGGAGAATCAACCTTTACTGTGATGAAACTTTCTTTAGATTTATCAGGTGAAATTTTCTTTTTCTCTTTATAAGCATAGCTCTTATCATAACGCTTACGCCAATGTTGGAATGTACTTCGTGCAATACCTTCTCCTTTGCAAAATGCACCTTGACTTAAGCCGCTTTCTCGCCATAATTCAATTATTAATAATGCTTCTTCTCGTTTCTCTTGGTCTTGTTTTATCATAGAACAAAGCTATGTCTAGAAAAACGTTATTACAATACGTGCATCACCGGACGCTTACTCTCAGTAAAACAAAAAAGGCTATGAAATTCATAGCCTTTTTTTATAATCAATT
>JABSPP010000292.1 GCA_013214275.1 Flavobacteriaceae bacterium | reverse complement strand
TCACCGACAGATGAGTCCCACATTATCGCCAACATATCAGGGTCTAGCGCCCCTTGAATGCCTTCTTCAGCCATTGCACCAGTACTAGCAAAAAACCAAACCACATTAGTAATAAAAGCGACGAAGGCTGAAGTTTTTGTACATTTTAGGTTCGCTATTTCAACATTATTATGAGATTCGTTATGCTCAAATATTTGCCTGAAAAATGTATAACCAGCAATACAGGCAAAGCCAACGTAAAATACAATTTTGGACAGTACAATAAAGGTATTCCAGATAATCATTTCCATAACAAACACTCTTTTATATTGAGAAAATACAAACCTATTGCTTAGTGTTTAACACTAAAGAGGCATAATCACTGTGATACAGCCCATCTGGTTTTTCGGGCAAAGTTATAGCGACGGCTGCAATCATGACAGCACCCGATACCTGCTCTCCAATAGAAAACATTCCGCGAGAATCAGTTCTATATTGATAAAGCTCTTTCTCAGAAGTTCGGACCTTCACGTCCTGATGAGGTAAAGGCTTGCCATCGAGCAGAAGTTGAAAACGATTTAAACCTTCGTTAGCAGTTATAAATTCAAGCTTTTGACCAACAGGCTTCAAACTTAAATCTTGGCTTTTTTTGCAGCTTTTAACGCAAATCAAACTTTTTGTATGTTTGACGTAACTTCTGTGTAATGGAGGCTTGCCCGGTAATGCTCTAAAAGCCTGCTTAATAGATTCTGATGCACCTATTTCCTCCAAATATCCTTCGGTATTTTTATGTTCGATATCACCAGAGCGTTTTTTAGTGCTTATAGCTACCACTCCAAAGCCAGCTTCGCTTGCCTTGAAACTAACGGTTAAAAAAGCTTTACCATCTTTAAATAATGGGCTGGCTACATTTTTTCCATTAAGTTGAACCGTTGACGAAGAAATACGCTCTTGGTTTACGCCCCATGTAAGGTCAGGAAAGCTTAATCCGCTCGCCATTCTAACCTCTACGTTACTATTCATTTCCCAAACACTTTGAGTTGGAAGCAAAAATGTCTCGTGAGCCAGAACTGTAGGCAATACAAGCATGTTCAAGGTAACTAATAGTCGAGTAATTACTCGTTTAACTTTTAAGTTTTTAATTATGTTCACTCTAAATTCCCGTGTTCGTTATAAATACTATTTCCAATAATCTTACAGAGTTACTACATTCTCTGAATGATAAGAGCTAATAAAGCAATAAGGGTGCTCTATTAAAAAAGCACCATTACAGCCTTATTTAAACCTGCGTTTGCTAAACATCTGCTAGATGTTTTCAACTAAAAATTAGTGAACCATAAAGCCAAAGCTATCTTTCATTTTGTGCCCATCTTTACCTAAGAAAGTAACATCAACCACATAGTTAGCAGGTGCAAGTTTCGGTAGTTTCCACGTAAATTCGGTATTGGTTTCTTTAGTGGGTTTGAACCCAAATTTGATCTTTTTACCTTGCTTATTTTTCAATGTAACTTTGACTACACGAACCTCTTTGCTAAATGCCAACTTTAACTCTTCTGGAGGATTCATTAACATTGCATTATCAGCAGGCACACTTTTTTCAAGATGCACATGCGCAAATACCGCACTACTAAAAACGACACTGATTACGGTTAAAAATTTAATTAATGTTTTCATATATACCTCTATTTATTTAATGGATTAACGACTAAATTTATCTTTGAAAATTTTATTACTTGGAATCCCAGCATCTGTAATTATTTTTTCCACTTCACTCATCATTGCTTCTGGACCGCACAAGTAAAACTCAGCCAAAAGCAGTTCTGATTTTTGGTTCATATACGGCAGAAGTACTTTTTGAACATAGCCTGAGTGCCCTTGCCATTCTTCTGAAGGATTAGAAAGAGTAGGAATATAAGAGAAGTTTTTATGCTTCTCACTCAGTGACTTCAATTCATTATGGTATAGCAAGTCATCTTCAGTTCGCGCACCATAGATAAGAGTCAAACCACTTTTATCTTTATGCTTTTTCAACTGTTCAAAAATAATAGACCTCAGTGGTGCAAGTCCTGAACCCGCACCAATAAACACGCGACTAACTTTTTTATTTGAAGTGGCATAAAAATCAGAAAAAGGGCCTTTTGCAGTTATCGTTTCACCTACTTGGAGTGAACCTAAATAACTTGAACCTATTCCTGCTTTAAAACCATTCTTTGCGGTCTGCCAACGGATATTAAACATTAACTCATCAGACTCCTCGTCAAAGTTAACTAATGAGTAGTGGCGAGTTACACCGTTATGAGAAAATTTTCCATGATAGTAGCTATCCCAGTATTTTTCATAGCACTCTGGCATATCATCTGGACGTAAGCTATTCATCCCTGCTGGCACATCAAATTGCATATATGCACCAGCTTTAAATGCCAACTGTTTGCCTGATTTCAGCTTAAATTTCACTTCCTTGATAAAAGGAGTAATGAAATTAGTCGCAACCACAACTAGCTCATGATTTTCAATATTGCGATCAGTATTAACTTCAATCGAACTAATTTCAGAGAACCTATGCTGACATCCAAGCCGATAACCTTCCTTAAGTTGCTCCTGAGATAAATGTTCCTGTTCAGATAGTGTGATAGGTAATTTAGTTGAACTTAAGAA
>JABSPP010000291.1 GCA_013214275.1 Flavobacteriaceae bacterium | reverse complement strand
TTTGGGTATTGCGCTCCTGGATGATGGCTCTGGACAGGCTTTTAACTATGTATTGGCAGCAGTGGTGGTTTCTGGTGCAATTCAAATGTTATTGGGATTGTTAAAATTGGGCCGGTTGGCAGAGATCTTCCATAGTTCTGTGATTCACGGCATTCTAGCTGCTATTGGGATTATCATATTTGCAAAACAGATTCACGTTGTCTTGGGGACACACTCTGAGAGCTCCAGTATTATACAAAACCTTATTGATGCCGTGATGTTCCTCCCACAAGCCAACCCGTTTGTATTGATCATTGCTATTGTAGGATTGCTGTTATTGTTGCTGCATTCTAAAATTAGTTATCGGTTTTTTCATTTTTTACCAGCACCCATGTGGGTGATTGCTCTTTCTATTCCGTTTGCTTACGCCTTTAATTTTTTCGATCAACAGACGCTCTCTCTTTTTGGGAAAACCTATGAGGTAGGGCCCGATCTTTTGCTGGATATTCCCGATACAATTGTAGATTCTATTATGCACCCTAATTTTGGTAAGATCCATACCATTGAATTTTGGACAACTGTATTTTCTATTCTTATCATTACAAGTATTGAATCCTTGGCGATTGCAAAAGCAGTGGATAAAATAGATCCTTACAAAAGGAAAACAGATCTAAATAAGGACTTAACAGGGATTGGATTAAGTACCATGGTTGCTGGTTGCATTGGTGGGTTGCCAATTATTGCTGTGATTATTAGAAGTACTGTTAATATTCATAATGGTGCTAAGACAAAATGGTCTAACATGTATCAAGGAATTTTACTGCTTCTTTTTATTGTCGTCTTAAGCCCTATCATGAGGCAAGTGCCACTGTGCGCTTTTGCTATTTTACTGGTGTACACTGGTTTTAAGTTAGCATCGCCCGCTGTTTTTAAACAAGCTTACAATCAGGGAACCGAGCAGCTTATCTTCTTTGTAGGAACAATGATATTAACCCTATACACCAACCTTCTGATTGGGTTGTTGGGCGGATTACTCCTAGCACTTGTTACACACATGCTATTAGCGAGGTTGTCTATTCCTCAATTTTTTAGGATGATTTACAAGTCGCGTACAAAATTGGTAAAGCTCCCCGATGGGAGTTTTGATCTAAAGATAAGGGGAGTCGCCAATTTTCTGGGCATTTTAAAAGTTGATACCCTCGTCGCTCAAATTCCTTCTGGTGCCGATGTGAATATCGATTTATCGGAAACAAGGCTTGTAGGCATGACTTATATGGATTATCTGGTAGAATACCTAAAAATACAGAGGGCAGCAGGTGGTAAGGTCTTTATCACGGGATTAGATGCTCATGTCTCTCTATCTACCTACAACAGAGCTTTAAAAATTAGCTTGAGCAATGCTTCTACGAAATTATCACAAAGGCAAAAACGTTTGCGGAATTTAGCCACCGAAAAAGGATATCAATATTCGAGTCAGGTTGATTGGAATACGATGTATCTCAAAAAATTTCATTTTTTTGAAATAAGGCCTATCGAACGTAAGTACAACTGTCTAAAAGGAACCTTTAAAGACACCAATATCTCTTGGGAAATTGCAGATGTTACGTTTAACGAGGGCAATGCTTTTACCGCAGAGACCTTCAATACTACCCTAATGATCCTAAAATTAAACAGGAAATTACCCGTTTTTACTATGGAAAAAGAAGAACTCCTTGGAAAAATATTTGATCGTGTGATGGCATTTACAGGCTATAAAGACATCGATTTTGACATGTATCCAGATTTTTCTAAAAAATTCTTACTCATGGGAAACAATGAAGCTGAGATTCGGTCATTTTTTACAGAAGATATCATTCATTTCTTTGAAAATCAACAGATTTACCATTTAGAAAGCAACGGCGAAGCCCTTATTATCTTCGACAAAATTAAACTTGCACGAACCGATGAAACCGTGGAATTTATTGACTATGGCAAAAAACTGGCGTCGCTCTTAGTAGCAAAGACAACACCATAATCTCGACTTTAGAGCAACAGTCATACAAACACTGTCAACACAGAGATTCCTAATGACAATAAATATAAGGGCGTATCCCTTCAGGCCGCGCTATCCGCTCTATCTTTTTTACCTAGACAGGACAAAAAAGGATGCCACTGCTATCGCTTACGCGGCAGTAGAGATTCCTTTTTACCAAAACGATACCGCAAATCACAGCATGGTTACTATATGCTGATAATTTTAAGAACTAGCTACTTGCAACTTTTACATCAACCCTCAAAACACCTGTCCAACGATCTAAAGTCCTAACATTGACAGCTTGTTTTGTATTTTATAAAAAATGTACAGAAAGGAACAAACCGCAGCGCTCAATACAGAGCCAGCAAAAAGTAAGAAAACGCTACATTTTTTGGTGATTTTCTTTTTTTGTTAAGACTTTTTTTCTACTTTTATGTCGAATTAGGATAAAAAATTGTTGTGAAACCCAATTCATTTTTTAGTGCTTTAGAAATCATTCATAAGATTTGATTCTTTATGACTTCTTCTACCATTAACTAGTAAGATTCTTCCACAGCAGTTTTTTTCTTTTAAACTTAAGTATTTATTAATTATAAAAATTTGTTTTTATGAGAAAAAATCGCGCAACCATTTTGGTTTTTATGCTCTGTGTTTTTATCACT
>JABSPP010000290.1 GCA_013214275.1 Flavobacteriaceae bacterium | reverse complement strand
ATGCCAACAGGGGTTTTTTATATTCAAAACCGGTAGGCCTCAAAAGACCTTCCATGCCTAAATTCGGTTTTGACCGCTCTCCTTTGACCATAGCCAGTTTTATGCAAGTTCTTCACAAAAGATCAAATAAATCTGCTCCTGATCCCAACTGTCTACCTTATTTGGTCTATAAAAAGCTCCCATGTTGCAGTGATCTATTATATATTATCACATGCCGCATTCTCAAAGAAGAAGTGGTTCCTCTGTCGTACCAAGTGGCTATTATATCTCTTATTCCAAAGGACCCCTTGAATTTGAAAGAAGTCAAATAATTTCGCCCTATTGCTTGTTCCAATGTTGAAAGCAAAATTCTTTGGGCAATAGTAAATACTAGATTAGTGACTTTTCTAATCAAGAATGGATACATAAAAGATCGCATTCAAAAGGGCTTTCTACCAAACGTCCCTGGATGTATTGAGCACTCAGCGACGCTTGCTCAGGCCCTTCGCGATGCTCGTCAGAATAAGAAAAACATAATAATTACTTGGCTGGACCTCGCTAACGCGTTTGGATCAGTTCGACATAATTTAATTCTATTTGCCATCCATTGGTTTCATGTTCCAAAGTGTTGTACAAACATGATTTACCAATATTACAGTTCGCTTTTCGCCAAAGTTGTCACGAAAAATTGGGCCACTTCTTTTTTCCCATTTGAAATCGGAGTTTTTCAGGGCTGTACTATCTCCACAATACTCTTTGACATCGTCTACCAAATTTGCCTAGACTTTGTTGATCACTTTGGTTCAGATCCGTACGTCCCTAGTCAATCCTTCGATTTTAACAAAAAAATTGGCCTGATCGAACTTTCCCAACTTGCGTATGCTGATGACCACACCACTGTAAATCGTTCAATCCGTGGTGCCCAACGTACCCTGGATATGATTTCTAAATGGTTGTCTTGGACCAATTGCATGAAAGCAAAACCTTCCAAATGTAAGAGTTTATCATTTTGTAACTCCACCTCAGGGCCCTCTTCATTTGGTGCTGTCGCTGCAAATCTACGCATTGGCAAAAACTCCATTTCAGATATTGCTGACAAACCGTTCAAATTTTTGGGGCGTTTTATTTCCAAAGACGTGAACGACATGTCCTTCCGAAATTCCGTCCTTCAGGGTTTCAAAGATTATTTCAAATTATTGGACGATCAATTTCTCAAAGGTGCTGCTAAAGCTTGGATATATAATAACTATATTCTTGCTTATATGGCGTGGCCCTTTTTGGTATACGACTTTCCCCCTTCTTTTGCAGATTCGTTTACTGCTATTGTCAACAGATATTTAAAGAAGTGGCTCAAGGTCCATCACCCAGCTAGTCCTGAAGTGTTTTATCTCCCCGAAACTGGGCTAAATCTTAAACACCCCAAGACTTTTCTGAAATGTATGCAACTAACCAAACACCATTTACTGGCCAACTCGCGAGATTCAAAAGTTAGGTTTATTTACGAATCTAAGCTTTATAAAGCATTAAACTCGCAGTCCAGAAATTGGAGTCCTGAAGCTACGCTTTTAGACATCGAAAACGAACTGAAATGGGAATCTATGTTTCTCCCCAGTGGCAACCTCTCGTCTTCCCGAGCGTCCCCCGTTAAATTTATCGATGCTCCCAACAAAACCAAACGTAAATATATTTCAAAGCGGATGAAAAAAAGGGAAGCAGATAAAATGCGGATTCGCCTTCTGGATCTTTGCAGAAATGGTGATTTTCTCACTTGGGACAATATTATGTCTTCTGATATTACCTGGCTTGATATGATACACGACCTTTCAGAGGCGGTTCTATCTTTCAAGATAAACGGTTTCTCAAATTCACTTCCCAGTCCTTCCAATCTTCGTAGATGGGGGGTTAAAGCGGAAGCTAGGTGTACACTCTGCAACAAGAATAATGCTACGGCAGCACATATCTTAAGTAATTGTATTATTGCTTTGAATCAAGACCGGTATACCTGGAGACATGACAATGTTCTTTATGCTATTCACAAAGATCTTATCGGGATCGTTAGAAAAACTAACAGACGTAATGCCCTTAGATCTTCCTCTCAAATTCCTTCAATCAGATTCCACAAAAAAGGACAACGGAAATTTACTTGCCAAAAATCTTTTAAATCAATTCTCGACACGAACAACGCGTCCGATTGGCAAATAAATTTTGATTTCTTCAACAATGCCACTGTCCCTGCCCAGTGCCTTGTCGATACCCTCCGTCGTCCTGATATTGTGATATTCTCTTTGTCAACAAAATTGATAATTTGGTATGAAGAGACAGTCCCATTGGAACGTAACATAGTTAATGCGGCCCTAAAAAAGAAGGTTAGGTACGCCACACTAAAATCAAAGTTAAAACTAAACGGTTGGACTGTCTATGATTTTACATTTGAGATTGGAGCTCTTGGGTTCATTAGCAAGAGCTTTAACTATATGTTAAACAAACTTGGTTTTGGTAGCCAACAGAAGAAACATATACGTAACAGAGCGGCCAATGTAGCTCTCCGTTCCTCATTTTATATTTGGTCTAATCGTTTCGCCAAAACTTGGTCCCCACCAACCCTTTTACCTCGTCCCTCCACCTGTAAATTTCCCCCCATATCATCAACAACCGTCCCACAACATCTACCCATGTG
>JABSPP010000029.1 GCA_013214275.1 Flavobacteriaceae bacterium | reverse complement strand
TAGGAAGGGTTCGAGAAAAAAATGGTGATGTAACGGTTCCAAATGTTTTTTTAAGACCCGAATTTGCATACAATGTAGAAATTGGAATACAGAAGTATTTTAACGATAGAAAGTTTCGTCTGGGATTCAATGCATACTACACTTTACTAGAACATTACATTATTCGAGACGATTTTGTAGTGAATGATACTTCAACAATATTATATGATGGTGAAGTTGGAAATCTAGTAGCCAATCAAAACAGGAAAACGGCATACGTTTTTGGCTACACTGGCAGCTATCAAGGAAAACTATCTGAAAAGATTAATACGTCAGGTTTTATCACATATACCAAAGGACGAACTTATGATACTGATGAGCCTTTATCATCAATACCACCTCTTTTTGGACAATTCGATTTAAATTATGCTGACGGGAAACTTCAGTTAGGAGCAAGCCTGCGGTTTAACAGTAAAAAAGACATCTCTGATTTTAATCTCACTGAAGGAATTGACAATCACGATTTGACTCCAATTGTAAATCCCAATGCCATGAGAGATATCGATATGTACTTTGGTTCTCCTAGTTGGGTGACTTTAGGGTTTAATAGTAGTTACGCCTTTAATCAGCATTGGAAACTTCAAGGAATGATTGGTAATCTTTTTGATGAGCATTACAGGGAATTTGCATCAGGAATTTCTGCTCCTGGAAGAAATTTTTCTTTTTCCCTAGTCACTACCTTTTAGGTTTTCGATTTCCCTCTTTATCAAAGTATTGATTCAATAGATTTTCCGTTTTGATAATACAAACCAGCAATGTAAAAAATAAAAAAGCCATGGGGAACCACGAGTCCATTAAATTTTGATATAGATAAGTAAGTAACATAGATGCCAGAAAACCAATAGCGCTGTAACTTAATAGTGTTTTGTTGAATACAGAATTGGCAAACTCCCAAATATCTTGATTTTGTATTGTTCTAGGTGTTTTGTAACCGTAAAAGTTATTGATCTTCTTTGGCGGGAAAAGGTTAAAAATAATACTCATTAAAAACAACAGCCCGTTTACACTAAGCACATAAATGTAAGTATTCATATCATTTGGTTTTTGGTCGCATGAGGCCCTCTTGAGCCAGTGAGGCAATTAATGTTCCGCTTCTTGTGAAGATATTAGCAGTAGCAAATCCACGAGCACCAGACGTACTGGGCGACTTTGCAGAAAACAGCATCCAATCGTTAAAATCAAAATCCCTAAAAAACCACATAGAATGGTCTAGACTAGCCATTTGGGTGTTATGATAACTCGCCTTACTCTTGTGAGGATTTAATGCTGCATTCAAAATATTATAATCGGAAATGTAAGTAAGAATCTGCTGCTTAACCGAGAGGCTTGGGTTTTTTAATACCCCTTTTGGTTTAAACCAAACTTCTTCAACAGGAGGGAGATCTTCTCTCTCTAAAGGATTTGGAATGGTCACTGGTTTGAAATCTATTGGACGTTCTAAGCTTAAAAATGATTTCATTTTGTCTGGAACAAAATTACCAAATTCTTCTACGATTTCACTCCAACTTAAAAGGTTCTCGGGTGGTTTAATCATTCTATTGATCTCTTCTTGATGATTATACCCCTCCTCTTTTTTATGAAAAGAAGCCGCCAAAATAAAGATCGTTTTATTTTTTTGGCTCGCAGTGACTCTTCGTGTGGAGAAGCTACCTCCATTTCTCATCTCGCTCACATGATAAACAATTGGGATATCCAGATTACCGGGAAGCAAAAAATAAGAGTGGAGCGAATGAACAATTCGCTCTTCTCTAATCGTTTGATAAGCAGCATGAAGAGCTTGAGCCAAAACCTGCCCTCCAAAAACATTAGGGCTCCCAATAGTTTTACTATTTCCCGAAAAGGTGTGAGTATCGATGATTTCGAGACTCAGAATGTGCAAAAGTTCATTGATATTCTTCATAAGTAAATAGTGTGCCTTTTAAAAAAGAGGCTTTTATTTGAATTCAGTATGTTGAGCACACAGCAAAAATACCCTTAAAAATTGATTTGTCATTATTTTTTATGGTGGATATAAATTGCCAAATGCTCTGGAACTGTAACAATATTCCTTAAGTAAAATCTTTTGCGTTCTTGTAGAGAAAGGCCCTTTTTAAAAATATTATTTTTATTTATTCTAAATAAATAGGTATATTTATGCCCGAACACCAAACAACCATCGTTTTACTTCATACATCCAAAAATGAAACATATAGATATTATTGACTGTGATCTTCATTGCGGTGTAAATTGTTTGAAGCCAAAAAAAAAGTGTTGTAAAAAGTATAAAAAGAAGGGCATCAACTGCAAGCGATGCCCTAAAATTTTGTTACGAAAAGCTTCCTAATCCTATTTAAAGGCATTAAGCCCAGTAATATCCAATCCAGTGATTAAAAGATGTATATCATGAGTGCCTTCATAGGTCACTACACTTTCTAGGTTCATCATGTGTCTCATGATAGAGTATTCTCCTGTAATTCCCATCCCACCGAGGATTTGTCTTGCTTCACGGGTAATTTTTAGTGCCATATCAACATTATTCCTTTTTGCCATGGAAATCTGAGCAGAGGTTGCCTTACCATCATTTCTTAAGACTCCAAGCCTCCAAGCCAGTAGCTGTGCCTTTGTAATCTCAGTGATCATCTCAGCCAGCTTTTTTTGCTGTAATTGGAATTGCCCGATTGGTTTTCCAAATTGCATACGCTCTTTACTGTATCGCAATGCTGTGTCATAGCAGTCCATTGCAGCTCCAATGGCACCCCATGCAATACCATATCGAGCAGAGTCTAAACACCCTAAGGGCGCTCCCAAACCAGATTTATTGGGTAGCAAATGATCTTTTGGAACTTTTACGTTATCAAAAATTAATTCTCCAGTAGCTGAGGCTCTCAAAGACCACTTATCATGAGTTTCAGGTGTAGAAAAGCCATCCATACCGCGCTCTACGATGAGTCCATGAATCCTTCCTTCTTCATTCTTAGCCCATACAACAGCAACCTGAGCGAAAGGGGCATTGGATATCCACATTTTTGCGCCATTTAACAAATAGTGGTCTCCCATATCTTTGAAATTTGTAACCATATCGCCTGGATTAGAACCATGGTCTGGTTCTGTTAACCCAAAGCAACCCATCCACTCGCCACTGGCAAGTTTGGGGAGATATTTCTTTCGTTGTTCTTCGTTTCCATATTTCCATATAGGATACATCACTAAAGAAGATTGTACCGATGCTGTGGATCGAACTCCCGAATCTCCTCGTTCGATCTCTTGCATGATGAGACCATATGAGATTTGATCCAATCCTGCGCCACCATATTCTTCTGGGATATAAGGCCCAAACGCTCCTATCTCTGCCAAACCACTAATAATTTGATTTGGAAATTTAGCTTTCTGAGCGTACTCTTCTATGATGGGAGACACATCCCTTTTCACCCATGCCCTGGAGGCTTCTCTAACTAAGATATGTTCTTCAGTAAGCAGTTCGTCTATCTGATAATAGTCTGGAGCTTGAAATAAATCTGGCTTCATTTTTTTAGTTTGCTATTGCAAAAATAATAATTATAATGGTAATGGAGGTTTGGTTTTTAACTAAGTTTGCAATGAATGAGACTTACGTTTGGAAAACAGGAAAAACTAAAAAGCAGAAAGCTAATTGAGAGACTTTTTGAAGAGGGAAAATCAGTAAAAAAGTATCCTATTAGATTGGTTTATTTGCAAACAGATCATACCTCAGACCTCCCTGCTCAGGTAGGGTTTTCTGTCCCCAAACGCCATTTCAAAAGAGCAGTAGATCGCAATAGAATTAAAAGATTACTCCGTGAGGCTTACAGGATTCAAAAAAAAGAACTTTACGGACAACTTCACCAGCCTTTTATTTTTATGTTTAACTTTCTTGGTAGGAAAGAACCCTCCTATTTTGAAGCACAACAAAAGATTCATGAAGTCTTAGCGTTATTTTTAAAAGCAGAAAAAAATCAGCCTAATGCAACGAACAAAAATTAAAAAACATCTTGTGATCGTCTTTTTGATGACACTAATACTAATCACCTATTCTTTTAAGTCTAAATTCTTTGAAGTTGCCAAGCAGCTAGAAATTTATACTGAATTATACAAAGAATTAAACATGCACTATGTTCATGAAATCAACCCTGCTGAGTTCACTAATAAAGCCATCAAAAACACCCTGAAAGACTTGGATCCCTACACCAACTATTATGATGAGCAGGCTGTTGAAGAAGCAAGAATAAGAAGAGAAGGAGAGTATGCTGGAATTGGAATTTCTGTGTACTATGATAAAAAAGGAATTATTATCACTAGCGTTTACAAAGGGTATGAGGCAGACAGAAAGGGGTTGAAAGCTGGTGATATTATTACTAAAGCCAATGGTCAGCAGCTTCAAAATATAAAACAAGAACAACTATCTCAATTTTTAAAAGGAACACCTAATACAAGCATTCAAATAGAGATAGACAGACAAGGAGAAAAAAAACAACTAACTGTCGTTCGAGAAAAAGTTGTTGTCAATCCTGTTCCATTTTTTGATATGATCGACAAAGAGACTGGTTATATTGTATTAACACGATTTAATGAAAAAGCGTCCTCTGAAGTAAAAAAAGCCTTTACTGAACTTAAGGGTAAAGGGATGAAACAGCTGGTCTTCGATTTAAGAGAAAATCCTGGAGGATCATTATTTGAAGCAATTAATATCGCTAATTTCTTTTTACCAAAAGGCAGCACCATAGTAACAACAAAAGCAAAAGTCAAGAAATGGAGTAACGCTTATAAAGCCAACAAAAAACCATTAGACTTAGACATCCCACTGACTGTTTTGATGAACGAGAAATCTGCTTCAGCCTCCGAAATTGTTGGGGGAGCCTTGCAAGATTTTGACAGAGCTGTAGTATTGGGAGAAAGATCCTTCGGAAAAGGCTTGGTTCAGCGCTATTTCCCACTTACTTATGGGACTCAAGCTAAAATCACAATTTCAAAATATTACACCCCAAGTGGTAGGTGTATTCAAGAGTTAGATTATGCAAGTAGAAATGAAGACGGGGTTGTTCTTAAGTTCTCTGATAAAGCTGTTGCAGCTTTTCAGACAAAAAATGGAAGGGTTGTGTATGATGGTGGTGGAATTCAACCAGACATTAAAATAGGGTTCATTAAAAGAACTGCTGCAACAAAAAAACTTCTAAAATCAAGAGCTATTTTTAATTTTATCACCTACTACTACTATAAAAATCCTTCTATTCCGGAACCAGAGACTTTTGAATTTAAAGATTTTAAAAAGTTTCAGTATTATCTGTCATCTATTGATACAACTTTCAAAACTGATCAAGAAGCATTATTCTTAAAAGCGTACAACTCAATCCAAGATCAAGGTCTTTTACTAAAGGAATATCAGCAAATACAAAAAAAACTAATTGTAGAAAAGATTCGAGAAGTCAGTATGAACAAGGACTACTTGGAAGACTTAATTCAAGCTGAAATTTTAGAACGATATCATTTTAAAGAGGGTAGCTTTAAGAATAGATTAACCACCGATAATGTTATCTTAGAAGCTGTAAAGATTTTAAATGATAAAAGCAGATATACTGAAATCCTAAGTGGCGCCTAACTGAAGGCTAAATTGTTATCTTTGAACCCTAAATTAGATGATACAAAAAGAGTACAAAAAACAAACCAGAGCACAGGAATCTACCAACGCTATAGAAAAGCTTTACATTTCTATGCGACATCTTTTTAGTAGGGGATACTATAAGCCTATGGGAGTTTCAGGTCAAACATTGAGAAAATCACTACTCTTGCTAAGACCAGAAATCTACGGTTCTATAGCTGAGGATCGGGTAGAGTTAAATGGACTAGTCTATGTTATTGAGCGATTACCAGAAGGGATAGAGGAATGTCAGTTTATTAATTTAACTGCCAACGAAAGATACGCCAATTCTCATTTTAAAGTCATCATTCCCCCAAAGAGAAGAAGAAACTGTTACAGAATAGATAAGGATCAAATGAACATTGAGATTACTCGTGGGAGATCTGAAATCTATGATATCCTCACACACCTCACATTTTTGTTTATTGAATCTCATAAAATCAAAGAGAGAGTTCTTATCGATATGGGTGTAAATACCATTAGAGAGTGGATTCATTTAGAGGATATTGTTCTCAACAACAAACTACTTGATGATACTCAAAGAGAAATCACCATTGCCCACTTAGGAAATATTCTCGGGAGAACTTATGATGAAGTAGCAGACACCTATGACATCTTGTCAAGTAATGAGAATCCTGACCGATTTTTCCAAATTATTTATTGGCTTGGTAAATTGGCAATGAATGAGGGGCTTCACCAGAGAAAAAGGACAATTACCTTTAGCTCTGTATTACATGAGAGTATTGGACATCATATCTATGGAGAGATCTGGGCAAATAATGTAAAAAAGGTGCTCAAGGAAAAAGGCCTTCTGGAAAGACCTATTCATATTATAAGTGCTAACATGCATAGTGTATTAAATACTATTTATGCAACAAACGCATTACCCAAACAAGCAGAAGAATACGAAGGATTTGAATTATTTCAGTTGTTGAGTAACAAAGAGAGCAAATCATTATTTTCAAAAATAAAAGAGTATGCCTCTAATAACCGACTGGTCTACATAAAAGATACCTCAGGAGCCAACATTAACGTCCAAGTGATCGATACAGCTAAAATAAATTTTGATCAAATACGTTTTACGGAAGTAAATTCTAAAGGAAGTAATCCCGTAATTGTTGTCATGGATTATGCCTTTGGAGAGCAAGCTTATGAGATAATGGATGAACTGCTGAAACCTTATAAAGATGGGAAATCTGCTACTCATTTAGATGTTGTGTCCATATCTATCATGGGAAAAGCTGGAATCTTAGAAGGAGGCAAAGGGGATATCATGATTCCTACAGCACATGTTTTTGAAGGCACTGCAGACAACTATCCTTTTAAAAATGAGTTATCAAAAGAAGATCTCGAAGGGTTTGGTGTTACATCTTTTGATGGAACCATGGTAACAGTACTAGGGACATCCCTGCAAAACAAAGACTTATTGAGATTTTTTCACCATTCTACATGGAATGTGATCGTATTGGAGATGGAAGGAGCACATTATCAGAAAGCCATTCAATCTGCTTCTAAGATCAGAGGGAATATTTCTGAAAACGTAAAAGTAAGATATGCGTATTATGCATCAGACAACCCTCTTGAAACTGGAGCTACACTAGCTTCAGGAGGTTTAGGGATGACGGGTGTTATCCCTACTTATGCAATTACTCAGCGAATACTAGAACAGATATTTTAAATAAAAACTTTAACAATTACAGAAGTATGTCAATCAATCAACAGAACAAAGAAGAAGAGGTAGACCTAGGGTCTTTGTTTGTAATTATTGGAAATGGTTTTAAGAAATTTTTTCAGTTTATTGGGAAAATCCTTACTGGAATATTTCACTTTTTCATCCAAATTCTCCTTTTTATTAAAGAAAATATATTAAAATTAGGGATCTCTGCTATGGTTGGAGCAGCGTTTGGTGGTTATTTAGAAATCAAATCTGAAACAATTTATGGATCTGATATGATCTTAGAGCCCAACTTTAAGAGCTCAAAACAGCTTTACAGCAATATCAATTATTACAACGAGTTAGTAGGCCAGGAAGAATTCCAGCAGTTGGAAACTCTCTTTGAAATAGATAGTGTATTAGCATCTTCTATTGTGAGTTTTGAGATCACACCTCTAATCACAAATAATGACATCCTTGAATCTTATGACGAACTAATAACTTCTGTTGATACTGCATCAGTAAGGAATTACACCTTCAGAGATTTTGAACAAGAGTTTACCGACTATGATTATAAGTTACACAAAATTCATGTCAAAGCTCAAAACAATAAAATTTTTGAAAAACTAGGAGAGACAATTGTTTCCTCTATTGAAGAGAATAAATATTACAATAGACTAAAAATACTCAAAAAAGAAGACTTATATCGTTCAGATTCCATTTTGAGACAAAATTTAAGAGATGTTGACTCCTTGCGAAAAGTTTACAATAAAGTGATGTTAGATGAAGCCAAGAAACAAACAACAGGAACAAATATTGATCTTGGAGGAGACCGACGTGAAACCAAAGAATTGGAGCTGTTTAAAGTAAATAGAACAGTCGCTAATGAATTAAGGGTAGTATCAACAGATATTGCTAAAAAATCTGAAATTGTAAATGTGGTCTCAAATTTTCAACCGATTGGATATAAGATTACTGGAATTACTCAAAATAAGATTATCATTTACGGTGTTTTAGGTTTTATTCTTATGATCTCTTTCTTATTATTGATTAAGTTAAATGCCTATTTAGAAGGGTATAAAAAGAAATAAATGCAACCATATTTAGTCAGCGGTGGAGCTGGTTTTATAGGCTCAAACTTTATTCCATATTTTCTAGAGAATAATACTGATGTTCATCTGGTTAATATAGATTCACTTACCTATGCAGGAAATTTAGATCATCTAGCCGAAGTTAATGGAAATCCTAGGTATACCTTTGTAAAAGGAGATATATGTGATAGAGAACTGGTTTCTTCTCTTTTTGAGAAATATAATTTTCAAGGAGTACTTCATTTTGCAGCTGAATCGCATGTAGATAATTCTATCAAGAAGCCAGACACTTTTATCCGAACGAATGTTTTCGGAACTTTTACATTGTTAGATGTTGCGAAGAATCACTGGATGGAAAATCTGAATACGTGTAAATCAGAATTTTCAGAGGCTAGATTCCTACACGTATCTACAGATGAGGTTTATGGAACATTAGGGAAAACGGGGGTATTTACTGAGGAAACTCCATATGCACCAAATAGTCCATATAGTGCGTCTAAAGCATCCTCAGATTTTATGGTAAGAAGTTATTTTCATACCTATGGAATGAATGTGGTAACTACGAATTGTTCCAACAATTATGGACCAAAACAACATGATGAAAAATTAATTCCCACGATCATTCGAAAAGCCATTAACGGTGAAGACATCCCTATTTATGGTGACGGGAAAAATATTCGAGATTGGCTATATGTACTTGATCACTGTAAGGGCATTGATCTGGTTTTTAAACACGGAACTTCTGGAGAGACTTATAATATTGGCGGGAGTAATGAAAGAAATAATCTCTACATTGCAAATACTATATGTAAACTTTTAGATCAAAAAAAGCCAAAAGAAACTTCTTACAGAGAACAAATTTCTTTTGTGACAGATAGACCAGGACACGATTTTAGATATGCGATCGACGCAACTAAATTAGAAGAAAATTTAGGTTGGAAGGCTGATGAAAATTTTGAATCAGGGATTTTAAAGACCATCGAATGGTATCTTCAAAAATATCAGGAATAAAATGAAAGGGATTGTACTAGCAGGAGGATCTGGAACAAGACTGCATCCGCTTACTATTTCGGTAAGCAAACAACTGATGCCTATATTTGATAAGCCTATGGTGTATTATCCAATATCTACGCTAATTTCTGCGGGAATATCAGAAATTCTGATCATTTCTACTCCGAGAGACTTACCGTTATTTAAAAAATTATTGAGAAGTGGATCACAAATTGGATGTCGGTTTGAATATGCAGTGCAAGAACATCCCAACGGATTGGCAGAAGCATTTATAATAGGCGCATCTTTTATTGGACAAGACAAGGTAGCCCTTATCCTAGGAGATAATATTTTCTATGGCTCTGGATTAGCAGAACTTCTGAAAGCAAACAATAATCCCGACGGGGGCATCATCTATGCCTACCACGTACACGACCCAGAACGATACGGTGTGGTAGCGTTTGATGAAAATGGAAAGGCCATTTCTATAGAAGAGAAACCCGCGATACCCAAATCAAATTATGCAGTTCCGGGAATTTACTTTTATGATAACTCGGTAGTAGAAATTGCTAAAAACATTGTCCCAAGCGATAGAGGAGAGTTGGAAATCACTGATATCAACAAAGAGTACTTGAAAAGGGGCAAGCTTCAGGTTGCAATTTTGGATAGAGGAACGGCTTGGTTAGATACAGGGACATTTCATTCCTTAATGCAGGCATCGCAATTTGTTCAGGTAATTGAAGAACGTCAAGGTTTAAAAATTGGGGCAATAGAACAAGCAGCATACCAAAGTGGCTTTATTACACGGGAAGAATTACACAAATTAGCGAAACCCCTTTTAAAGAGTGGTTACGGGAAACACTTACAAGACCTCTAATGAACGTTATTAAGACTGGACTTAAAGATTGTTTTCTAATCGAGCCCCAAATTTTTGGTGATGACCGAGGGTATTTCTTTGAGAGTTTCAATCAAAAGTTATTTGCTGAAAAAACAGGTTTAGATATCCATTTTGTGCAAGACAACCAATCTGAATC
Organism: Flavobacteriaceae bacterium; assembly: GCA_013214275.1. Taxonomy (GTDB): domain Bacteria; phylum Bacteroidota; class Bacteroidia; order Flavobacteriales; family Flavobacteriaceae; genus Polaribacter. Next base: position 575 of record JABSPP010000029.1, on the reverse strand, counting down.
TGACAGAGGTGTTTTAAGAGGACTCCATTTTCAAACAGGAGAGTATGCCCAAGCAAAACTAGTACGAGTGATCAAAGGAAAAGCTTTAGACGTGGTGGTGGATTTAAGACCAGAATCTGCAACTTTTGGAAAAACATTTTCGGTAATTCTTTCTGAAGAAAATAATAAGCAGTTGTTCGTACCTAGAGGTTTTGCACATGGGTTTTCAGTACTTGAAGACAATACAATCTTCAGCTACAAGTGTGATAATTATTACAACAAAGCATCTGAAGGAGGAATTATGTACAATGACAAGGAACTGGATATCAATTGGATGCTAAAGCAGGAAGAAGTTATCCTGTCGGAAAAAGATCAACGTTTACAAACTTTTAAATCGCTTAGGAATGAAGTATGATTTTGTTATTCTAGGAGCTGGGCTGTTTGGGTCTGTTTTGGCTGGCGAAATGAACAAGACAGAAAAAAAATGTTTGGTCGCAGGCAAAAGAAATCATTTTGGAGGAAATACTTATTTTGAAGATGTGGAAGGAATTAATGTAGACAAATATGGTGCGAATAATGAGAAAATTTGGGATTAT
>JABSPP010000289.1 GCA_013214275.1 Flavobacteriaceae bacterium | reverse complement strand
GAGCAGAGTAGAACATATCAGTTGGGATCAGTTTAATGAATCGACAGATTTACAATTACAAGTCAATGCCTTTAAAAACACCTATGGTCATTATCCTGAATTATTACTGGCAGACAAAATTTATCTCAATAGAAACAACAGAGCTTGGCTCAAAGAAAAAGGCATTAGAATTGTAGGAAAACCGTTAGGCAGACCACCAAAGCAACAGCTTAGTGCCTATCAGAGACGAAAACAAAAGAAAGAGCAAAACCAAAGAAATCTGATTGAGGGTAAATTTGGACAAGGTAAAAACGCTTATGGACTCAGTAACATACAAGCAAAAAGAAGTGATACATCAAAAAGTTGGATTGCTTGTATCTTCTTTGTAATGAATCTAGTAAAACTTGAAAAAATAGCAAAACAATATGCTATTTTTTGTGCATTATTCAAAAATTGGTATCAATCTAGGATTTTTACCAATCTACTAATCGATCATGCTAATAGCTATACTAAAAAAGTTCTAAGGATAGAGACAAATCCAAAATTTAGACTTATAAATCCGTGAGAAAATCTGCAAGCCCCAAGTATAGAATTGCCCTAATATTCTTTGATGGCTCTGAGTGGTGGCGAACCCTTTTTTTGGTATTAACGCTTTTTCTTAAGAATGTAATCTTTTTTGAAAATCCTTCTTTTTACATCTTAGAATATCTATTTCTTGATCTAATGGTTTTTTGTATTCTAGGTGTTCAAAGAGTTGTTTTGCCACGGTTGGCGCTATCATAACTCCTCGTGTTCCTAAACCGTTTAGAACGGCTAACTGGGAATATTTTGGGTGTATTCCTACGAGGGGTCTTCTATCTTTTACCGTAGGCCTGATCCCTGCGTTGTGGTCAACAATTTCATAGGGAACATCTATAACCTTATCTAATTTTTCTACAAGTTCTAATCTTCCGCTTTCTGTTGGTGTTGGTGTTGTGTCTGTCCAGTTAAAGGTTGCACCTACTTTGTATAAGTCATTTTTGATTGGGAGGACAAATAAGGTAGATTTTAATAAAAAGTTAATTTTTAATTCTGGTGCTTTGATGGTGATGGTTTCTCCTTTGGTTCCGTTTAAAGGTAAATCGTTAAAGTATGGATTGGATTTTATCCCATATCCTTCGCAAAAAACAATCTTTTTTGCCCTAATATCTTTATATAAAACTCCGTTTTGATCTAATTTTATGTGTGAGTGTTTGAATTCTTCGGAACGAATAGTCTTGTTATTTTTTAGATGCTGTCGGTATAGTGAAACTAATAGGTGGGTGTCTATTCTTCCTGTTTGATATACTTCGCCAAATCCAAAATCTCCTCGAATTCCTTTTACTTGTTCGTTAATTGTTTGGGGATTCATAAAATCGGTTAATTTGGGATGATCTGAGGCCAGATACCAATTATTTTGATCTTCTATGGATTTGAATACTTTTCTGGTAGAAAATTTATTGTCTAGTGTTACACGAAATCGTTCTTCTAGGGACTGGTAAAATGGCATGGCTACTTCTAGCTGACTCTTGGCATTCCAAACTGGTGTGTAACGTTTTAAAATGACAGGATTATAAACTCCACCAGCGACGAGAGAGGATGTTTGTGAATGATTCTCGAAGGCAATTAATGATTGATTTGCTTTAATTAATTGTTCTGCAAAACTTAATCCTGCCAACCCTAATCCTACAATGATGTAATCTACATTTAACATTTAAAACTCGTCAAAAAAAAGAAAGCGTCTCTTAACAGGAGACGCTTTACTTATTAGCTTTTATATGGTTAATAATTCCACATATCGATCTCGCGATTTCGGATATTTTCTTTAATTCGACTAGCCTCTAGGAGTTGAAATAGCGAATTCCCTCGAATGTAATCTGAGATTTTTCTGTTCCCGTAGATATTTTCTTCCCGAACTATGACTGAATTAAAACGCCGTGCGTTTAACAAATGGTCGAAGGTGATGGGTTGGGAATTATTTTCTGGGTTAAAAACTTTGGCTTTGTGTAGTGTGTTTCTTGCTTCTGGAAAAAATATCCAGAAAAGCTCATATAATTCTTCATCTTCAATATCGGGAAGTCCAAGGGTTAAAACGTCTTTACCCATTGGTGCAATTGCAAGTGGTCTGTACTTTAATTCTCCTCTTCTTTTATCGAAGTACCACATACCTTTCATCATATACCCCAGGATATCTTGTGTAGAAATTCTAAAAGTATCTGCATAATTACCGCTAACTCGGACATTGACTAGTTTTTCATCAATCTCTTCTTGAGTGACTTTTGTTGTAAAAAACGAATCTGAATACACATTTTCTATGTCTCCTTTTTTGATTCCTTTCATTAGGGTATCGAAAAGGGAGCGTCTGTTGTTAGAGGTATTGGCAGTATCAATTGGAAAGTAGTACGGGAAGTTAATTTTTTGATTTAAATCTATGAATTCCCAGACAACTTTAGACCACAGAATATCTCTATCACTAATGTATCCGTAAGATAACGGAGTATCATTGTCTGAAGCTACACTCTCAGGGGTATTCTTTCCAATCTGGTCTACTGATTTAGCATTTAACAAACTAACTTGTGCACTAGCTATTTTTGAAACCAACAGTGTAACATAAACGAGATATAAATACTTAATCATCATACTACTTACTTATCTTTAATTTCTAATTGGTGATCT
>JABSPP010000288.1 GCA_013214275.1 Flavobacteriaceae bacterium | reverse complement strand
TCCCACTGACCTATGGTATACCTTATGGCTTTCCCAATAGGACTTTTAGGAGTAGTTGCCGGTTGCTCTTTTATTAATCTCGCATTAATAGACGTTTAGTTTTTACGCTGCATATTTTATGCTTGGATGGTTAAAGTATTTTACGACCCTATCACTATTTTCTTGTAGCATATTCATATGACTTTCTAAATTTTCTTTCAATTTTTCAACCGTTTTCGGAGCAGGCTTGTCAGATAAACCATACTTTAAATCACAGTTCAAATATTCATCTGGATTCCTATCTGGAGAGTAGGATGGTAGATAAAATAACTGGCTCTGTGTTGATTTAGGTGGGTAATGGGTAAAATACTATTTTAGAGGATGCATAATTCTACTGAAATCTTCTCAATTGCACTAGGTCTTGTTGATCCCTGGAAAGTGCTCGAAGTTAGTTTCGATAAGTCCCAATCAGTGTTAAATATCTATTTGGAGTTTACTCGAGGCTCACAATTCAAGATGGAAGATGGCGCGTATTATAGCGCACATGATACGGTAGAACGAAAATGGAAACACTTGAACTTTTTTGAACACACTTGTTACATACATGCACAAGTGCCTAAGGTGAAGCAGGCAGATGGGAAAATAACAACTCAACCTGTTCCTTGGGCTCGTAAAGGAAGTGGCTTCACATTGTTGTTTGAAGCATTTTCGATGTTGTTAATCGAGAATGAAATGCCTGTGAATAAGGCTGCCAAAGTAGTTCAGGTTTACCCCAATAGGCTTTGGGGTGTCTTTAATTATTGGATTTCAAGAGCCCATAAAAAGGATCATATTCAAGACTTGGATAAAGTTGGTTTTGATGAAACCTCTATAAAAAAAGGACACAGCTATGTAACAACTATGGTTGATTTAAAACAGAGGAGGGTTTTATTTGTTACCAAAGGTAAAGGGAGTGGTTGTATTAAAAAAAGCGTAGAGTATTTGAAAACAAAATCCGTTGAAACTATGAATGTTAAGCAAGTCTGTATTGATATGTCTCCAGCATTTATCTCCGGATGTACCAGATATCTACCCCAGAGTTCCATAACCTTTGACAAATTCCACGTGGTTAAAGAAGTAAATAAAGCAATGGATGAATTAAGGAAATTAGAAAGGAAAAATAACGATTTACTGAAAGGGCATAAATACACTTTTTTGAAAAACAAATTAACTCCCAAAATCCAAGACGAAAGAGACTTCTTAATGGAGCTATACCCTAAGCTGGGAGAGGGATATAGATTGGTTCATCTATTTAAAGAGTTTTGGGATATCCCTAATAAATCGGAGGCTGAAGCGTATCTTGCTTTTTGGTGTGACCTAGCTTTAGAAAGCGGGATATTCTCTTTTGCAAAAGCTGTAAGAACAATAAAGGCACATTGGACGGGAATCATAAATTATATTGAGAGTAAAATAAATAATGGAATATTGGAGGGGTTAAATTCAAAAATACAGCTCGCTAAAAAGAGGGCTAGAGGGTATCAAAATATCTCCAACTTTATAAACATGATTTACTTTACTTGTGGAAAACTCAAATTTGACTACCCACTATATTTGACATAGAGCCATTTAAAGTTGATTTTGAATAAACCTAAAAGTAACATTTTCAATATTACTCCCTAAGTTTTTGATGTGATCCAAATATTTCTGCTTATCCCAACCCTAATGCAGGAACCGTAAATATTAATTTAGGACAATTAACAAATGTTGCTATATCTGTCTACTCAGGAAACGGGAAACTTGTTTATCAGCAAAACAACATTAATTCACCCATACATCAATTTAAATTGGAAGGCAGCGCGGGCTTGTACATTATTGAAATAACATCTGAGGGTAAAACTCAAGAATTTAAGTTGGTAAAAGAATAATTACTTCCTTCAAACCCTACAATATCCTCAAATCCTCAACAAACTAATGGTTCGAAAGTAGCCTTATCGAAATATAAAAAACATAAGAATAACAAAGATTTAGGCAGACACCTACCCTACTTGCCTAAAGGATTCAGCGTTAGGATATCGATTTTAGATAAATCAATTGCATAGATGTCTCTGCCACCTATCCCAGTTCCTTTTTCAGAAGAATAATAAGCCAATTTGTTGTCGGCCATTAAAATAAAATGCAAATCGTAATTAATGGTATTGCTTGGTTCACCTAAGTTTTGAGGCTTACTCCATTCCCCATCTTTCTTAACCGATTTAAAGATATCTAACCCTCCCATGTTGTCGTGGCCCTTAGAACTAAAGAATAACGTATTCCCATCTGGATGAACAAACACGGAAATCTCTGAGAATTCGGTATTAATTAAATCCCCTAAATTAACTGCTTTACCCCATGCGCTTCCTTTTTTCTTTGCCATATAAATATCACCGTTACCTTGTCCTCCTGGGCGTTCACTTACAAAGTACATCGTTTCACCATCTCCAGTAATTGTTGCAGAACTTTCAAAATAAGAAGAGTTTACTCGCTCTGTTTTTTTGATATCATCACTCACTTTTATTGCTTTCGGAGAAGCCCACTTACCACTCGAACTTAATTTAGAAGCCCAAATATCTCCACTTCCTGTTTTACCAGCTATGTTCACATATAAGTAAATCACCTGTCCATCAGGCGCAATACACATAGAAGCATCGAATCCATTCGTATTAATTTTTCCAGCAAT
>JABSPP010000287.1 GCA_013214275.1 Flavobacteriaceae bacterium | reverse complement strand
TTAACCGAATGCATATTACACATCATGTCAAACTTCGTGCCAAATGAAGTGAAGAAATTCTCTCCACGAGACCCAGAATGGTTGGATAAAAACGTTAAAAACTTGTTGAGAAAACAAAATAAGCTTTATAAAAAATTCAGAAGGAATGGGTATAAGTCTGAAGATAAGAGGGCGTTGGATACTTTGCGTATTGAATGCTCAGATGCAATTCAAAAAGCAAAAGAAAAATTTCTTAGAAGTCAAGGGGCTCAACTTGCTGATCCAACAACAGGTCAAAAAACATACTGGAAAATTTTAAACAGATTTCTGAACAAATGCAAGATTCCCAGGATTCCACCACTTTTTCATGAAGGGCAATTCATTACTAACTGTAAAGAAAAAGCCTCAATTTTTAACGAATTCTTTGCATCACAATGCACACCTTTTGTCAATGATAGTGTTTTACCACCCATACACTACTACACCAATAGTAGAACTAGTAGCTTCGAAGCAACTACATCTGAAATAAATGACATTTTAGAGGGTCTTAATGTCAAGAAAGCCAGCGGACCTGACAACATATCTGTAAACATGATAAAACTATGTGGTCACCATTTGTGTGTGCCATTGAAAATTATTTTTAAGAATATCCTAGAAACAGGAATTTTTCCTGACCTGTGGAAGGAGGCAAATGTTACACCTGTTCATAAGAAAAACGATAAAGCGATCGTCACAAATTACCGCCCAATTTCGCTGCTCCCAATTTTAGCAAAAGTCTTTGAAAGAATCATTTTTAAAAATTTATATAACCATCTTATTGCAAACAATCTTATTACAAAAAATCAATCTGGTTTTAGACCAGGCGATTCTGTGACCAACCAACTTCTTTCTCTTGTTAACGAAATCCATGCTGCTTTCGACAATAAAAATTGCTTAGAAGTTAGATCTGTCTATTTGGACATGTCCAAAGCATTTGATAAGGTGTGGCACGAAGGTCTTTTATTTAAGCTAAGGCAAAATGGTATTGATGGCAAGTTGCTATCTCTTCTCACAAACTATCTTAGCAATCGCAAACAGCGTGTTGTAGTTAATGGGACTGAATCAGATTGGGGTGATATAAAAGCAGGTGTCCCACAAGGTTCTGTACTTGGACCTCTGCTATTTCTGGTATACGTAAACGATCTTGAAAATGGTATGAAATCCAAAGTTAAATTTTTTGCTGATGACACTTCACTTTTCTCGGTTGTGCGTGATCCTCAATCCTCTGCTTCTGACTTGAACCACGACCTAGGACTAATTAGCATTTGGGCTCACCAGTGGAAAATGTGTTTTAACCCTGATCCAACTAAACCGGCTGAAGAGGTACTTTTTTCCCAGAAAATTACTGCTCCTGTGCATCCTCCACTTTATTTTAATGGTATTAAAGTAAAGCAAGTAAATGAACACAAACATTTAGGCCTTACTTTAGATTCAAAACTTTCCTTTGTGAAGCATATAAATGAAAAAATTTCGACTGCAAAAAAATGGATAGGAATTATAAAACATCTCTCGCCCTATCTCCCTCTTAAATCCCTTGACCAAATTTATAAAATGCATATCAGACCACATCTTGACTATTGTGATATAATTTTCCACACCCCTATAATCACTCATGAAGATGACTCTTCCCTTACATTAAACTATCAAATGGAAGCTCTAGAAAGAATACAATACCAAGCTGCATTAGCTGTTTCGGGGGCCTGGAAGGGGACAAACACAGATAAAATCTATGAAGAGCTAGGGTGGGAAACGTTAGATATGAGGCGCTGTTTTCGACGCTTAACTATGTTTTACAAAATAATGAACAACCTAACACCAGAATATCTTAGAGACCCAGTTCCATTACGAGGTCATTATGGGTTCCGCTCCCCTGGCGTTCTTAACGTAATCCCTTTTAGGACAGACAGATACCACCACTCTTTTTACCCAGATAGTGTCAAATCCTGGAACAATATAGGTCCTGTATTGAGAGGTGCTAAATCCTTATCAATCTTCAAAGAGGCTATTCTTAAAATAATTCGACCACTTAAAAAAGATATTTTCAACATTCATAATCGCACTGGCATCGCATGGATATTTCAACTACGAGTTGGACTAAGTCCTCTAAAAAGCCACAAAATGAATCATAAGTTTATAGATACCCCAGTTGACACATGTCTATGCTCGCTGAATGCGGAAACCACTAGACACTTTCTATTGGAATGTCCAAATTTTACTGCCCACAGACAGGAATTTCTGGAAACAATAGACTCCATTCTGATTTTGAATGACTTAGAAAACATAAGTGATAGGAACAAGGTGCATCTGATTCTTTATGGTCATGATAAATTAAACTTTGCAGAAAATCGTGAAGTATTGAAAGCTACAATTAAGTTCATAAGTAAATCGGGTCGTTTCACTCGTATATAAACGGTTTCAAGTTTCTGATCTCCTCCCCCTCCCCCACCCTCCTGCGCGCTTTTTTATTTTAACCATTTCGTTTCTGTGGGTCGACGGGATCGATAAGTTGTATCATCCCGTTGGCTGGAGTCTTGTTTTATTCTATGTTTGTCCTTTTTGTTTTATTGTAGTTTTTAATGTCTTATGTTGTATAATTTCTAGTATAAATAAAAAAATAAAAATAAACCTGTTCTGACTGTCAATGTCAACGTGTGCAAT
>JABSPP010000286.1 GCA_013214275.1 Flavobacteriaceae bacterium | reverse complement strand
ATCTATATCTCCAATATGTTCCTGCATCCATGCAATAATATCATCAGTAGAAGGCTCTTCATTTCTTCGGATAGAGGTGAGAAAGATAGATAACACGACTGCAAAAATGGCTGCAACACCCGCTGCATTTAAAATCTGTCTCCTTAGTCTAATCACCCTTCGGTTCTCCGATGATTTCACCTTAGACAAAAGGGTATTTTCCAATGTATCAAAATAGGCATTAGGAGTTTCAAAGCCAGAATACTCAGGAAAGAGAGATTCACTTAATTTTGAAGAACAGGCATCTTCTAAAGTATCAAAGTACCCTTTTGGAACCTTAAAACCCGAATTCCTGGGGAGGTTAGAAAGACGTTTGTAGTGCGCGTGCTCGTTTTCCATAATGTATTAGACCTATTTTTCCTTAGGTAGTTTAATCTGACTTGGATTTAACATACATTTCTATTTTTTTTACTGCGTGAAAATAAGAAGCCTTTAAAGCCCCAACAGAAGTGCCTAAAATATCTGAAATTTCGTCATACTTCAAATGATCAAAATATTTCATATTAAAAACCAATTGTTGTTTTTGAGGTAACCTAGCGATGGCTTGTTGTAAAATGAATTGAATATCATCACCAGAAAACCAATCATCAGAACTCAAGCTAGTGACCAAATCTTGTTTGATTTCAGTAATATCAACTTTCCGTTCTTTTGCTCTTTTATTGATGAATGTAATGGCCTCGTTAGTAGCAATGCGATACATCCAAGAATAGAGCTTACTGTCTCCTTTAAATTGATTAATCCCACGAAAAACTTTAATAAACGTGTTCTGTAACACATCATCGGTGTCATCATGTGAAATGACAATTTTCCGAATATGCCAATACAAACGCTCCTTATACTCATGCACTAAGACTCGGAAAGCTTGTTCCTTGAATTGTGGATTTTGTAATTGATGAACTAAAGTAGTTTCGTCTGTCAATTCACGTATTTTGCTTTTTTAGACACACCAGAAGTAATAAGGTTTAAACAGCCTTGGGTACAGATCTGATATCTTCTTAAATAATTAGTCTATCTCTTATTCTTGATTCGAGATCTAGAAAATCCGAAAAGTCTGTTTTGAGCGATATTCTCAGAGATTCCCTCAGGCAACATCTTTTGCCAGCCATCTTCTCCTTCCATAATCATCCTAAGGACAGTTCGTGAAAAAATATGAAGAATCTGCGGATCAAAATCTTTGATATCAATGAGCTTTCCATTGTTTTTGAAAAATTTATAAAGTTCCTTCATCCTTGGATGTACTTTTAAATTCTCACTAGTAATAAATTCTCCAGAGCTACTGTCTTTATATGGGTACATATATACCTTTAAATCCCTGTAGAATAGCTTGCCAAAAGCTTCTAAAATCCCCCCACTCAAATGGCGATAATACTTCTCGTCAAATATTTGGATTAGGTTGTAAACTCCCATTGCAAGTGCCATACGTGCTTTAGTGAATTCACTAAAATACTCGACCAGCTTAAAATACTCTTGGAAATTGGTAATCATCACATTTTGCCCTAGAGAGCACAGCAACTCAGCTCTGTCTAGAAAATCTCTCTCGTTAATTTCTCCTTCTGCTCTTAAATTACTCAAGGTAATTTCAAAAATAATTTGAGAGTTTTTTGGATCTACCTTACGTTCCTCAAAAAACATTTTCTTGGCATTCTCAAACATGTCCATGTTCACTTTAGTTACTGGTCTAAAGCTACCTCGTAACGCCAAAATATTTTTCTTGTAAAGTACTTGTGCTGGCAAAAGATTATTACCGTCAGGCCCAAACATCACCGCATTGGTCATGCCATTTTTCACCAGCTGTAAACTCATCAAGCGATTGTCTACATACATAAAACGAGGGCCAGAGAAATTAATCATATCAATCTCTAACTGATCTTTATGCAGGTTATCATAGAAGGATTTCAACAACTCTTTTGGGTTATCATTCAGATAAAAAGCCCCATAGATGAGGTTTACTCCAAGAATTCCCAATGTTTCTTGCTGTAGTCTTGCATCTGTCTCTTTAAAGCGTAGGTGGAGAATAATTTCGTTGTATTCCTCGAGAGGGTCTAATTGAAACCGGATACCAACCCAACCATGACCTTTAAATTTTTTCGAAAAATCGATAGTAGCCACTGTATTGGCGTAACTAAAAAAGATTTTATTTGGATGTTTCTTTCGACTTAAACGCTCTTCAATTAAGTTTACCTCATGTCTGAGCATTCTCTTGAGGCGCATTTCTGTCACATAGCGACGATCTTCCTCAATTCCATAGATAGCATCAGAGAAATCTTTATCGTACGCACTCATTGCTTTTGCAATAGTCCCAGAGGCACCACCAGCCCTAAAAAAATTCCGAGCGGTTTCCTGTCCGGCACCTATTTCTGCAAAAGTTCCGTAAATATCTGTATTCAAATTAATGCGAAGTGCTTTGGATTTTGTAGCTGGAACATTACTAATTTTCTGATCCCCTTTTAGAGTGATAGCCATTTTAATATTGTTTGTCGTATTGAAAACAAAGGTAGTAAAATTGATCCCCATCAGTCAATTTTTAACGTATTTTTGTGGGATATGAGAATTACATTTTTAGGTACAGGAACCTCGCAAGGCATCCCCATGATTGCCAGTAAAGACCCTGTTTGTATGTCTAAAGATCCCAAGGATCA
>JABSPP010000285.1 GCA_013214275.1 Flavobacteriaceae bacterium | reverse complement strand
TGGAGCAGGGGAGTTCTCAGTCCTGTCGGGTCGTTAGATAAAATACCGGATAGGTCACTACTGAAGGCATGCGGGTTTATGTTTTGCGCTTTTAGCTCTGCGTCGAGTCCATAGGACAATTCATTATAATTGAGGGGGCTCTGTATCGTTTGATTGTTGTTTCCGGAGTTCTCAGTCAAACGACAATTACTTTTCCCCATCGACGACAACTACTTTTTCCGCAATTTTTAGTCGATCATTCTAGCCCCCTGTGAGTTTTTTACTCGGATACTTTCTCCATTAAAATGTAGAATTATTGAATGTTGAACAAGTCGATCTACTACCGCCATGGCGGTCATTTTTTCTGTGAATATTTGATCCCATTTACTAAAGGGTAGATTGCTTGAAATCATCAATGAGCGCCTCTCGTATCTTTCGGCTATAAATGTGAACAGAACTTCCATTTCGGCTGGTGTATGTTTGACGTAACCGATGTCATCCAAAAAGATCACGTCAAAGCGATCTAGCTTGCTCAGCTCCTTATCGAGTTGATGCTCTTCTTTGGCATTTAGAAGTCTCTGAACGAGTTTATAAGCAGGTGCAAACAGTACACTTCTACCTTGTTGAATATATTCATGAGCTAAGGCGCAAAGCAAGTGTGTTTTACCACGTCCAGGTAGACCGAAGGCACAGATATTTTGTTGATGATCAATGAATTGACCCGACCTCAGTTGAGATAGTTGTCGACGAATTTGCAGAGGTAGAAAATCTTCAGTTAGTGTATCAAAAGTTTTATTGGGCAGCTTGGCTTGCTTGAGTAGACGAATCTGTCTATTGATGTTTCTCTTGTTTTCCTCTGCCTCTAACAACGCTTCTAGAAATCGTGAATAATCCCAACATTGTTCTGTCGCTTGACGAAGAAGTTCATCATAATTTTCCGTCATGCCAGTGAGTTTGAAGCTCCTCAACATTTCTTGAATTGAGGAACTCATACCAGGGTTCCTGTTGAATTTGGAAAATCGAAACAAGCGTAATCACTAAGCTGAGCTTCGAGCTTGATTTCCGGATAAGCCATCGCGGGTATTTCGAGTCTCTTTTTGAGCTCATCAGAACTCGGGGCCTGACCTTCATTTAGAATATCTTGCAGGCAAGAATCTATTTTGATGATACCATGATCACAGGCTAATTTTAAGATCTGTAAATATCGTTGATCAGCCTGGCGGTCACTGTGCTTTGAGCAGAGTTTGTCGTAACAACGCCGGAATTGACTCCCCGGGAAAAAATGAGCTTGATAACGGTAGTTGCGAAAAGCCCCAGCCTTGCGCAAAAGTGGATCGACCAGGTGCATAAAGTTGATGCTTATTTTACTATGGCCATGGAGTTTATCGATAGTAAAAAGCTTTCCTTTTCCCTTCTGATACACTTTTATTTTATCTTCATGTTTCTCTATATTTAGAGTTTCTCCAATCAATTTATTGGGAACAGAATAAGTGTTTTTATCTAGTAAAATCAGACTTTCTTTACTGACCTTAATAACTTGTGTTTCGTAGCAAGGCAAACGCTCCGGAGGCAAGGTTTTAAGTAATTGTTTTTCTTCGTCAAAAAGGCTCTGAGTATTTTTGCGGTTCATTCCTTCTAGGCATTCTTCGAGAAAAAGCTGATAGTCCTCACGGCAATAAAAGTCTCGATTACCTCGAAGAAGCAGTCTTTGATTCATGTAGTTTTTCAAGTGGCCATTACGACTTTCGATATCTGCATTGGCATTGCTACAGCGCACCGGAATCGTCTGAGGCTGAACATCAAGCTCCTTCATAAAAGACTTATACTTGCCGTTAAAATCTCTCTTTTGACCCATTACCTCCTTCTCAACTCGACCTAATCGATGAGTCGCAGCCGATGAATTATCCGTTTGTAAAACATGTGGTAAGCCACCAGCCCGCCAAGCTGCTTCTTGGAAACCTTCCTTCAAAGAAAGTAAAGACTCACTGAAACAGATCGTTGCCCAACTCCAGTTGCTGTAAGGGAAAATTGCGTGACAAAGTCGATGTATAAAGAGTTTACCTTTGATCGTAATTTGAAGTTCCTTCATCCAAGTCCAATCCAACTGCATGACCTTTCCAGGATGCCATTCTTGCTTGAAATGAGCCTCTCTGAAGGACTCACGAGCCAAAGCCCAGGATCGAAGTCGTCGTTGTAAAGTTCGAAGGTGTGAGGCTGTATATCCAGCCTTTGGATAAGTCTCCTGCAGAAAATCCAACAAAGTGGTCGCCTGGATTATTGGTTCGCGCTCAAATAGTTTTTTAGCCTCTCGTTCATGCTCGGCCGAAAAGGGAGACTCTCGTGTCTTATGTTGGCGCTCTTTTTCTTCTTTGATAACTTCACTTGGTAGTGAACCAATTTGATATTTACTGGCGGTTTTACGGTCCATGCCTGATTTTTTAGCACTCATGCTTAAGTTCCCATCGGTCTTGATTAGTTCTCTACGCAAGCGACGTACATCATTGTCATTCTTCATTCAAATTAACCCTTTGCTAACTGTCTGAAGGAACGTTAATGCATCACTTGTTTTGTGGTATTCCTCACTCAGCTCAAGTGAGGAATTCTAGTTGTCGTCGATGGGGAAAAGTAATTGTCGTTTGACGGTCTACTTGCGAATTTTTATCTAAGGTCGAAAACTGTGAACATTTGTCCGCTCTGTGTTAG
>JABSPP010000284.1 GCA_013214275.1 Flavobacteriaceae bacterium | reverse complement strand
CTTCCTGATTCATTTAAACATTGGTCTAATAACCAATTTGTTAAACCAACACTAATAGCTAAAGCTCATGATAAACCAGCTTTTGATTTGGTCCGTGCTGCTGTAAATTTAATGGTAGCCAGTGTGCTCATTTCCATTGCGACCTCAATGAAATTACCGCTGTCCACCACCTATGTCACCTTTATGGTTGCCATGGGTACCTCGTTAGCAGATAGAGCTTGGGGAAGTGAAAGTGCTGTGTATAGAGTTGCTGGTGTGATTAATGTTGTTGGAGGGTGGTTCTTAACTGCCATTACTGCTTTTACTGCTGCAGCTATTATAGCCTACCTCATTCGTTGGGATACTGGAATGATCCCGTTTTTGTTGGGTCTTGTCGCCTTTTTAATCATAAGAAATACACTTATTCACAGGAAAAAAACAAAAGAAGTAAAAAAGCAAGAATACATAGAGAGAGCGGAATTAATTACCGTCAACGGTGTCATAGAAGAAAGCTCTGACCATATTGCTGGTGTTGCACAACGCATAAATAAACTTTATACCAATGTGGTTGACGACCTAGCAAGTCACGATTTGAACAAGCTCCGTAAGACCGATAAGCACGTTGGTAAGTTAAATGATGAAATTGACGGATTAAAAGATGGCGTATTCTACTTTATTAAGTCTTTAGACGATACTTCTGTTCAAGCGAGTAAATTTTACATTTTGGTGTTGGGCTATTTGCAGGACGTTGCTCAGTCGATTAGTTTTATCTCCAGAGCTAGCTTTAAACACGTGAACAACAATCACAAAAACTTAAAAAAGGGGCAACTAAGCGATTTAAAACAGATTGACCTTGAGTTATCAAAATTATTAACAATGGTAAGTACTGTGTTTGAGAATCGCTCTTTTAATGGCTTGAACGAAATCCTCATTGGGAAGCAGCAACTACTAAACGATGTTTCTGAATCTATTGAAAAGCAAGTCTCTAGAATTAGAACAGAGGAAACAAGTCCTAAAAACACCACATTGTATTTTAGCATACTACTGGAAACTCAAGATTTGATCTCTGCACTCATGAACTTACTAAAGACCTACGAAGAGTTTCACTTGTCTACCCGAGAAATAGTGTAAGGGTTTTCATCGCTTTTTGTAATTAGAGAAATGATGTAAGCCTTAGGATATTTTAGGATATTGCAAAGAGGTGTCTTTGTAATATCTTTTTTGTGGAGATGATCTAAAAAGAAATGATCGACTTCCTATTCTAGAATCACAGAAGTCTTCACTAAAAAAGAATAGGAATCACAAACGAATAATACACTATCAACAAAATAACTGCAAGTAGATTTAGCACAAGCCCTGCCCTAACCATCTGGCTCACCTTTACATAACCGCTTGCAAAGACAATGGCATTTGGAGGGGTGGCCATAGGAAGCATAAAAGCACAACTGGAAGCCATGGTTACAGGAATTAAAACATGAAGGATGGGAATCTTTAATCCAATTGCAATTCCTGCCACTACAGGAGCTAGCACAGCTACCAGAGCTACATTACTCATCAATTCTGTCATAAAAAGCATTAAAATAATAAGTAAACTTACTACAATAATGGGGATGAAACCTCCATGCTCAATAGCTTGTGTAATTACAGCGACCAAACCACTAGATGCCATCCCTTTTGCCAAAGACAAACCACCACCAAAGAGCAGTAAGATTCCCCAAGCCAGTTTAGAGGTATCATTCCATTGTAGGACAAAAGTTCCTTTTTTGAAATTCATCGGAACTACAAACAGTGAGAGAGCCCCTATCAAACTGATGATCGTATCGGATAACTTTAGTGTTGGAAACATATGATTGATCAACGTTCTGGAAACCCAAAGAGCTATGGTCAGCCCAAAAACAATGAGTACCCGGCGTTCTTTTCTAGACACCTTCCCCAGCTTTTTCAGTTCATCTGAAATAACACTTGCCGAAGTTGTAAATTTGATGTGATTACAAGGAAACATCCATTTAACGAGCACAAAATAACACAATATCACCATAACTACAGAAAAGGGAAGCCCAATAGTCATCCATTTTAAAAAGGAAATCTCGGTGTTGTATTCATTTTCTAGCAAGCCTATCAAAACAGAATTGGGAGGTGTTCCTATAACCGTAGCAATGCCACCAGCATTTGCAGAGAAGGCAATCCCCAGCATCACACCTAAAGCAAAATTTCGATCCCCTTTGGTAAACCCATCCTCATCATGAACCAACAGTCGAATGACAGAAATAGCAATGGGCAACATCACCACAGTGCTGGCTGTATTGCTAATCCACATGCTCATAAAAGCAGTTGCTATCATAAATCCAAGTACAACCCTATTGGGCGTAGTTCCTGTCATTCTAATAATCGTAAGGGCAATGCGTTTATGTAGATGTACTTTCTCTAATGCCAAAGCCAAGACAAAGCCTCCAAAGAACAGAAAGATAATTGGACTGCCATAATTAGCTCCTACAGCCGCAGCGTCCATCACCCCTAACAAAGGAAATAACACAAGAGGAAGTAGTGCTGTTACAGCGATATGAACAGCTTCTGTAATCCACCAAACCACCATCCATGTGGCAACAGCAATGACAGCATTCCCCGTTTCAGAAACCGAGTACAGCGGAAAATTAACAATGAAAAAAAATAATATAGGAGCCGCAAGTAACCCTATTTTTTTTGAAAGTACC
>JABSPP010000283.1 GCA_013214275.1 Flavobacteriaceae bacterium | reverse complement strand
ACAACTGGCACCCGTAGTAAAGGAACAGGAATACAGTATACTCAGACAATATTATGAAACCATGTACTTTTTCAGTAGTACATGTTTTCAACAGGCCCATGTGATTAGCATCGAATTAAAACACATATACAGACAAGAAAATGAAGACTTTATCGCGATCCTTAATGAAATTAGAAACGATCAATTAACGGCAGCCTCTGCTAAAATACTCAATGAACGGTTCGATCCAGACTTTAACTCCAAAGGCGACCAAGAAGGCTATATCACACTAACAACACACAACAATCGAGCGAATCAAATCAACGAATCAAAGCTAGAACAAATCAATAAAAAAAGTCACTTCTATAGCGCAGATATCCGGGGGAAATTTTCGGAGAATTCCTACCCAAATCACCAATCATTAGAGCTAAAAGTAGGAGCCCAAGTAATGTTTATAAAAAACGACAGTACACCAGAAAAACGATACTTTAACGGAAAAATTGGCACCGTCGTCCGTCTCAATGGCGATTTCGTTACTGTTCAATGTCCAGGCGACGACGATACAATTGAAACAGGATACGAAGTTTGGGATAACATTCAATATGCGATAGAAGAAGAAACCAAAGAAATTAAAGAAGAAATTGTGGGCTCTTTTTCTCAAATCCCGTTGCGACTGGCTTGGGCAATTACCATTCATAAAAGCCAAGGGCTTACCTTTGATAAAGCCATTATAGACGCTGGAGCCTCATTTGCACACGGACAAACCTATGTAGCCCTAAGTCGATGTACAACTCTAGAAGGCATAATCTTAAAGACCAACATAACTCCTAGTGCTATTATCAACGATACTACTGTAGCCTCTTTTACAAAGGAGGTTGCTGAAAATCCTCCTGATAAAGAGATACTCGCCTCCTCAGAAAAAGAATATCAGCTTAATTTAATTGCTGAGATTTTTAATTATCAGTCCTTTCTATACCCTAGCTCTAGATTGATAGACATTTATTACAAGAATAGGACCATTTTAAAAGGAGACATCATAGATCAGCTGCAAACCGTCAAAGATCAAGGAATCGTTCCGCTCATGAAAGTGGCAACTAAATTTAAAACACAGGTAGCATCGCTTAGCAAGAACGACCTTGTCTTGGCCGAGAATCACACCATAATTCAAGACCGGTTTAAAAAAGCAGTTGCTTATTTTATCCATCAGACAAAAGAATTTATAAAAAAACCATTAGAAGAAATCACCTTTTCTACTGATAATAAAGCCGTAAGAAAAGACATAGAAAAGCAGTTTGACGCACTTGCAGAAATGCTTTCTGTGAAAATTGTCGTGTTAGAAAAACTCAACAACGGATTCAAGGTACAAGAATATCTAAAGCTTAGAGCTGAGGCAGCATTACAAGAAGTAAAAACCCTTCAAAAGAAACGACTAAAATCTAGAGATCCCATTTTAGCACTCAGGTTAAGAGCGTTGCGAGACGAAATTGCCATGGCTGAAAATATTCCACACTCTCAAATTTTCACACAAGAAACATTGTATGAAATGTGTGAGATATTGCCAAGAACCCCTCAAGAGCTCAAACGAATAAAAGGAATGGGTAAGGTCCGTGTAAGAAAATACGGAGAGGAAATCTTAGATGTCATTGAATACTACTGTGTAGAAAATAAAATTGACCATCAAAACAAACAGCGCAAAGAGGATAAAAAGCCGAGTCGTCAAATTTCTTTGGAACTTTTTAAAAGAGGGTTATCTGTTCAAGAGATCGCCAAAGAAAGAGAGATCACGGTCAGTACTATTGAAGTTCATCTATCGACTTACATTCCCACAGGAGAAGTTCATATTCTTGAACTCATCCCTTTAAAAAAATATCAGAAGATGGTGAAAGCCATAGAAAAGGCATCCTTTGAAGGTCTCACAGAACTAAAAGAACAGGTAGATGCATCATACTCCTACAACGAGTTGAGAATGGTTTTAAAATCCCTAGAATTAAAAAATTCGCCCTCTAAGTAAAAAGCTAAAATAAAGGCATTAGTCATGCATATATTGGTGGGTTCAGTATGATAACCAATAGAAATTAACTGTCACTCTCAACTTGTTTGAGGGTCTCTTTTAAAACACCACCCATCCAGACAGCGCAAGTCTATAGTCCAAACGTCTGATTTTTAAAGTGCAACATCATAATCGTTATTTAAGTTGTCATAAAATCTGTCCTATTGATGGGGGGGATTATACCCCTCTTTGCCTTTAATGATTTTATAGGGATCCTCTTTCCCCCTGAGTAGGGGGATCTCTCAATACCTTGAAAAAAATATTTTTCTGGTTTTTTTTCCTAAACGAAGACCCCTGTAATGTATGTCTCCACAAAGTCGACTACAATGTTCTTTAACCTCTCTGAGGTAGATGATCTTTCTTTTAATGATGGTCGTTCCCGTAACATATCGATCAGGTCGTCTCGTAAGGGTTCTTTCTCAGTGAAAAGGTAG
>JABSPP010000282.1 GCA_013214275.1 Flavobacteriaceae bacterium | reverse complement strand
GATGAAATTTTAGCTTAATAAAAGATAACAAACCCCCAAAGAGAGAACAGGAGTTTTTATGCAATTTAAAAGAACAATATTTAATATTGATGCTTACGGTGAGAAATTTAAAGTGAAGAAGTTAACAGCCTCTGAGCTTAATGATTATCAGATGAAGTTAATGAACTGTAAGGATAATGAAGCGGCTGATTATACGTTTAAGATGCTCAGTAGGCAGGGTATCCCTAAAAAGATTACTGCTGATATGGAATTTGAACATTTGCAGCAATTAGTTGGAGCTGTATGTGGTAATACTCAGGGAAAGTAAATGCTTTTGACTTTAGGGTCTATAGTATAGCGAGGTTTTACGGATGGACTGATGAGTACGTTCTTAATATGCCAGCCGAAAGGTTTCAGCAAGCCTCGAGATACATGGAAATAGTAAAGGGTCAGGAGCAATTGGTTAATTTTGAAATGGTGTCTTACCCTAAAATGAGCGCCAGAGATAGAAAGGACGTTTACAAAAGAGTTAGGAATATTGCAATACCTATCGAGCTAAACAACCAGGAAGTTCTATCAACAGAAGATGCTGCCAAGAAAATAAGGAAGTTAATGAATGGCTAATCAGGTTTTTGTAGATATTGTATTTAGGAAAGATAAGAAATCCAACCTAATCAAGCAAACCGAAAAGGAAGCTGGCAAATCCGGTCAAGTAGCAGGAAAACAGTTTGGCAAAAACTTTAACAAAAGAGTAACAGCAGAAGTTAGAGGGACAAATAGTCTCTTTAAGCAAATGAGAAATAATGTTATAGGTCTTGCCGCTGGCTTTGCCGGTTTTAGGGTCATAACAGGATCAATTAGAGCAGCTTTTACATCTATGAGAGAATTCACTAAGTCTATCGCTGAAGTAAATTCAATACTCCCACAAAATCAAAAACTAACGAAAGAATCAATATCTATTTTTAGACAATTTGCTGGGCAATTTGCATCATCTTCACAGAACCAAGCAAAGGCGTTTTACTCCATTGTATCAGCCGGTATAAAAACCACATCAAAGCAATTACAAGTATTAAAGGTTTCAAATCAAGCTGCTGTTGCTGGTTTAGTTGATATAAGCACCGCCTCAAGATCTTTAGTGTCAAGCATGAATGCCTATGCTACTTCAGGGTTAACAGCTCAGGAGGCATCAGATAGTTTATTTGTAGCAGTTAGAGAGGGACAAACAACATTCGGTGAACTTGCTGATTTCTTAGGTAACACAAGTGCGATTGCTTCAAGTGCCGGAGTTAAATTTAATGAATTGACTGGTGCTGTTGCGGCCTTAACAAAGGGTGGAATAGAAACATCTAAGGCAACTATTGCGCTAAGAAGTATTATTGTTTCTTTGATAAAGCCATCCGATGAAGCAAAAAAGACAGCCAAGTTATTAGGTATAGAATTCAGCACAACAGCGTTAAGAGCTAAAGGGCTAGTGGGTTTCTTAAAGGATGTAGCTGATAAAGCTAAAGGTAACAGTGAAGCTTTAGGCGCTTTATTTGGAAACGTAAGAGGTTTATCTGGGGTAATGAAGATTATTGGGGGGGACTTCGGTGATTTTAAAAGAATACTAGATGCGACGAACAAGAGTGCTGGTGCAACAGCAGAAGCTGCTAGAGAGATACAGAAATCTTTTGATTTTCAATTAAGTAGATTTACATCAGAATTACAAGCCTTTGGCGTTGCATTACTTCAAGTGGCCGAAGGACCAATGACTACCTATCTAAAAGTTGCAAGGTCTATATTTAAAGCACTAACACCAGACACAAGAAAGAAGAGTGGACTTGAGATAGCAAGAGAAGAAAGCTCAAGATTAGCAATAGAAATAAATAAATTAATACCGCAATATAAAAAACTTAAAGAGCAGCAAGATAATGGTTCGGCGCTTGCTGATGCCAATAAAGAAATATTTAAATCTCTCAAGGTTAGGTTTGGAGCACTTAAGAGTGCCAGAGCTAGACAGCAATCTATTATAAGAGAATTTATTAACGCAGAAGTAGAAGACGAAAAAAAGAAAGAAGATAGAAAGAAAAAACTGATAAGCGATGCAAGAAAGGCGGCTTTAGAGGCTGCTAAAGTAGGTGCCATAAAGGCAGCGTCTGACCTTAATATAATATCCACAAAAAATGTAAGAGATAGCCTTCTTGAAAAACAACTTATACTGAGTGAGGGTCATAGAGCGGAGCTGGAAAGATTAGGCGGGTCTGAAAAAGAAAGAACCGCTTTAATGGCTCAAGAGGATTTAATAAGAAGTGAATTATTAGCTCAACAGAAAATGAGTTCGGATGATCAAAAAATACAAATGCAAATAGAGTTCAACGAAAGACAGGCTCAAATAGAAGTAGCAGCAGAAGCACAGCGCCAGCAAATAATGGATGCATCAACGACTAAGTTTGCAGGCGACTTAATATTTAAAAGCAAAATGCTTTCAGACTTTTTTAAAAATATGGGTATCAATGCAATTCAGGTTGGAAAGATAGCAAAGAAAGGATTATTTGATACATTTAGCAAAGGTTTTAGTGCTATAGGTTCGGCGCTTGCAAAAGGTGAGAATGCGTTTGATGCTTTTGCAGGAGTAGTAAAAGGTGTAATTGGCGATATGGCCGGAGCACTTGGTGACTCGATGATTAAGCAAGGTTTAGCTATTTCAGTTAATCCTTATGCTGGTGGTCCTTCTGTAGGTGGTCCGATTATAGGAGCAG
>JABSPP010000281.1 GCA_013214275.1 Flavobacteriaceae bacterium | reverse complement strand
CCAAATCTATGCTAAAAAGGAGAATTTTTCTTCCGCCATCTCAGAGTATCAAAAAGCTGTCAGAATTCAAGCCGATCATTCGGATACCCGCTATAAACTTGCCCAACTTTACATAAAAACCGGAGAAACAGAAAAAGCCAAAATAGAAATGGCGTTTTTCCAAACATTGCGACAAACTGACCCTTTACTAGCTAAAGCACAGACATGGGTAATGGCCAATCCTGAAGCTCCTGAAGGATACAACAACTTGGGAATTGTTTACGCAACGCGACAACGATATGATTTAGCAATCCAGAGTTTTTTACAGATTTAGTTTACACCTCATGTGAAAATTTCTAGATGCAACAGCCTTATCACTTTTTGATTCAATTTCTTAAAAAAACTTTTAGTTGATCAGATTTTAGTATCGATATATGCAATCACCTCTTGTTCTAGTGCTATTGCTGCATCATATACAGCCTTTGCCTCTTCTATGATGTTTTCTGCATACTTACGATCCTTAATATCTTTGGCATTAATACGAACATTAAAGTAAGCACCTACTACCGCCGTTCTCGCACACAAGATTCCAACACCAGCATCAGAGAGTGAATTTTGCAGACCTTTCTCAGCCATTTCCTTCATCACTTCCATAGACTTATAGGAAGTTTCCATCACTTTAAAAGGAATTTCCGTTGCGTATTTGGTAGCTTCTTCAATGGCCTGTTTTCTTGCAGCAATTTCTTGTTCGTTAGATTTAGGCATGCGGAATCCATCAATAATTTGATTAAAGGCGTTTGTATCCTCATCTACCAGAAACAGCAGCTCATTTTTATATTGCTGACCTTTCTCTGCCCAATCAGAATAATACTTCCACTGATCGTCCCAACCCGGTTTATGAGCCGATAAATTGGCAACCATAGTTCCTAATGAGACGCCTAATGCTCCCACATAAGCAGAAATAGATCCGCCACCTGGAGCCATGGATTCTGATGCCGTTTCCTCGGCAAAATTTTTAACAGTGAAATGAACTAACTTTTTTTCTTTATCAGAATTCATAACATATTCAATGATTCTTTCATTGGGATTAAAAGGTTTTAGATCGTCTAAACCTAACGATTTTACAGCAATTTTAATCTTTTCTGCTTCACTAATCCCCAAAGATCGCTGTTGTTTTAATAAGAAGAAATCTGCAGCGTCAATCATGGCTTTCAAAGGAACTAACCCCACTAACTCCGAACCGGTAACCCTAATACCTCTTTCGTTGGCTGCTTTTACTGTCTCATCAAAAGCTTTGTGCATGGAGGTAATGCTGATGTTGGTTAAATTGTAGGAAATTTGAGCGATTCCGTATTCTTCAATATACCAACCGATTCCTTTCACAGCTTTTAGCTTTCCTGGAATCCGAACTGGTTCTCCATGTTTATCAAGGACTTTTTCTCCCGTTATGGGATTCCCTTTTCTCTTAATTCTTCCAGCTTCCCGAATATCAAAAGCGATGGCATTGGCCCTTCGGGTAGATGTCGAATTTAAATTCACATTATATGCAATTAAAAAGTCTCTGGCAGAAATTGCTGTCACACCAGATTTCTTTATCTGGTCGTTATAGTGTGTGGGGCCAAAGTCTGGTGTCCAATCCATATCAGATAATTTTTTCTCAAGGCCTTCATATTCTCCTGACCTTACTGTAGCTAAATTCTTCCTAACTAGTTGATTTGCAGCATTTTCATAATAATAACCAGATATTCCTAGTTCTCTACCCACACGTTCTCCTAACTGGTGCGCGTATTTTACAACTTCATCCATTGAAATATTGGCAATGGGAATTAAAGGGCAAACATCAGTAGCACCGAATCTGGGGTGTTCTCCAGAATGCTTGCTCATGTCTATCAATTCTGATGCTTTTTTGATAAGTAAGAATGCAGCATCAATTACCTGTTGAGGTCGACCAACAAACGTTATAACAGTTCTATTCGTCGTTTTTCCGGGATCAATGTCTAATAATTGAATACCTTCAATTTTGTGAATGGCATGAGCAATTTCATGAATTTTTTGTTTATCTCGACCTTCACTGATGTTAGGTACGCATTCGATGATTTGTTGGTTCATTTGAACTGAATATTTAATTCAACGTAAAAATAATGTGATAAAATGAAAAATCACACAATACTTTTTAAAATAATTTATATTTGTAACCACCTTAAAATATGCTGATTTATGCAACAAAAATGGCTCTATGTCATTCGTCCCAAAACGAAGCTTATCGATTTAAATTTAAAGGAAGTTTGGCAATATAGAGACTTATTAATGCTTTTCGTTAAAAGGGATGTCATTACCTTATACAAGCAGACAATTTTAGGACCTCTTTGGTATTTCATACAACCTTTATTTACCTCTGTGATTTTTACTTTGGTATTTAATAAAGTAGCAGGGATCGTTACAGGAGGAATTCCTTCTTTTTTGTTTAATCTGGCAGGGATTACCATCTGGAATTATTTTAAAGAATGTTTGATAGCTACTTCAGATACTTTTAAGAAAAATGAGCAAATTTTTGGTAAAGTATATTTTCCTAGGATCATCATGCCCATGTCAATTGTGGTATCTAACCTACTGAAGTTCGGAATTCAAATGTTAATTTTCATCGTTTTTTATATTTATTATCTGGCCAATGGATGGGACTTGCAACCCAGTAAATTTATTCTGTTATTCCCATTTTTAATTTTATTTATGGCAATGCTAGG
>JABSPP010000280.1 GCA_013214275.1 Flavobacteriaceae bacterium | reverse complement strand
CTGTCTAGGGCGTAAGAGCGCAAAGCGCGTCCCTAGACAGATAAATCCGCGGAAATAAAATTTTTTGGAGCTGGCTTGAAATTTTCCCCTTCAATGAATGGGGTAAAGAATAAAAAAGGCTGCTGGGTTTGGGCGAAGCCCGGAGTGGGGTCAGGGAAAGATCCACTTGTGAGCTTCACTGGTGGGGTTTCCCCACCAGGAGAACTCACCAAGTTAGCTTTCCCGCAGGGGAGAGACATCTCCCCTAGCTGAAAGGTGAGACCTTGGCTCACCACAACGGGCTTACAAGGAGCAAAGTAACTGGTAGTTATTTAGGTAAAATCATCTATATTTGAGAAAAGCTAATATGAAGCCAAAACCAATTTAAATCGTAAATTTAACTGTTGATGGCTAAAACTTTTGAGGATTAAAATTGACAGTGAGAGTCAAGGGATTCGCCAATCGAAAAAATGACAAGAATACCTTGTTTTCCAAATGCCACTTCTCCCATAATAACCTTTAAATATTCATTCAAAAAAATAGGAGTAGACGCGTGATTAATATGCAGATTACATTAAATGGCGGCGTTTCTGATATCAGAGAAGTAACACTAAGCGGATTCACTGATATTCGTGAAGAGCCCATCGTAGAAGGAGGGATTTCTGATCAAGGAACGATTGGGATAACAGCTGCTATCAAAGAAGGCGGAGTTTCCGACCAAGGAGGAGTTGGTATAACTTCTCCTTTAGGCGGATTCTCTGACATCTAAGCCAAAGATTTATCAGTGATTTCACCTTGGTATGTTCACTCCACCGTTGTGACCATCACTATATCCACCGTCTCCAAAACCATTACCTCTCTGCTGATTCATAAGTGTACTCCTACTAAATTATTAATAACAGCTTAGTTGACCTATCAAACTCTAGGGCAGCCCGCCATCGTTTTTACGGTAAGTTTAGGAAAAAAAGATCTAAAAGAAGCATTAGGGGCTTTTATGCGCTTAAGTTTTCAGCAACCAATTGCTAAGCTTCTCCCTCTTCAGCAGGGCGAGATCTTGAAGGTTAACGAGCCCCTCACCGGAGTGATTTCTCGTAATCGTTGCTACCTTAGATTCGCAATTAAACAAAAAACAATTACCGGATGGCCCCTATACAAGTGGAGCTATAAATTCCCTATGAGATAAATCTATAAATTAGTAATATTGACTTGTTAATTTTAGGAGGCGCTATGGGAAGCGGTCAGGATTGGTTTTTAAGAGTAAAAAGTTCTGAACACAGAGTTGCCATATTATTGGCAGGAGCAGTAGCAATTACTAACTCCCTGGCAAAGCCATATTATAGCTTTTGTGATAAGGATATAGTAGAGCTAATAAATAACTATGGCAAACATTCTAGTATCTTATTATTGATTTGGTGGACTATGGCCGCTCTCGAAACTATTTTATCAGGCTTGAATTTAAGAAAATCAATGGTTCTGTTTTGCATTGCATTTTCTGGATTATATCCATATATACCCTCTCTTTTCGAATAGGCTACCAATGGAAATAAAAAAGTTTGTTACCATGACTGTGGATTCAATTAGACTCATCATATTACTTGCATTTAGTGCAATCGCATTGCTTATTCTTGTTCTAAATATGACCATATTGGGGAAAACAAAAAATTCAAAACTGGAAGATGGCAAACTAGTCATCCCTACAACTACTCCCTTAGCCCTGATTAAAGGTTCAAAATTAGATGGTAGATCAATATTTACCCCTGAGAATATTGCTGACTTTCAAGATTTTAGCCTTGTTATTATCAACAAATATTCAAGCATATCAATTGTTAGAAACGATACAGACAGTACAGAGAAAAATAGAACTGATAATATCAGCGCCCAATATATTGATGCTGCGAGAAAAAATATAGCAAAATGGACTTACAATGATATTAACGAAGAATATGTCATGTCAGATAATTTTTATAAGCAGCTTTTTTTTAAAAAACACAATGGAAAATTGGATTTAGTTCGATACGGTAGTTCAAATGCAAAAGCGCTACATTATAGCCTAAACCACAAAAAGAATGCATTTACTATACTTGCTCAATCTGAAGATCAAAATGGCGTCATAGAGTTACGATCTTTTTTATACTTAAAACGTGAAGAATTAAATAACTTAGTAAAGGGAAGCGAAAACGATAAGTTTTTAGTAAACAACATTAAACTTCCTTTGAAGGATAAAAAAATCAACCTAAGCTTGTGCGGAGAGTTCTCTCAAAAAGAAGTGCATGTTTTTGAACAATCAATAAAAGATTGGCAGCTGCATGAAATAGGTTTGGAAATTCAAATCGTCAAGCCAAAGGAATACCCACCATTTTCTGATTTAAATGTCAATTGTATAGTTCCATTCAATGGATACAAAGTAGTCTCCTTTGTTCTTGATGAAGCACCAGGGTTTGTGCCAGGTTGGGTGGACCTTAGACAGGGAAATACAATATTATCCAGTATATTTATCAATACCGACTACTCTTATTTTGGAACCGAATTCGAAGCTACTTTCAAGCATGAGTTGGGTCACTTCTTAGGTCTAGGGCATGATTTTAACCCAAATTCAACAAGCATAATGAGCTATAATAAGGTTAAATTTATTTCTAAGATCGATCTTGAGCGTCTAAAATCCCTCTATTCTGTAGAACCTGAAGTTATTAATCAGAAGTTTCCATCAAAAAATGTCGTTTAGGTTATGATGATCCTTGTAATATGGGACTTTTT
>JABSPP010000028.1 GCA_013214275.1 Flavobacteriaceae bacterium | reverse complement strand
CATTAAGGAAGGTAAAAAAAAGGACGGAGAATTTGAATTTGAGGGCTACAACCCAAACGGCAGTATCAAATCCAAAGCTTTGACTTCCGATTGATTTAATATCACAGGGAGGTCTTTGTGTCGTTTGATTTGAGGTAATTGCAATTTGAGAGCTGTTTTACCATAGAGTTTGTAGACAGCTCTAAGCCCATAAATAGTATGCTTGAAAAAGCTTTCCGAAGGAGTTTTGTGTAACTGTTGGCAGTGATAAAGATACTCTTGAACTTGTTCGAGAGTGAGTAGGGTAGGACACTGTTTATAGTACAATGCTAGATGAGATAGACAGCGAGTGTAATGATGTAAAGTACTACTGCTTTTCCCTTGAATACTAAAATTCTTAGTGAGTTTTTCCACTAAAACCTTAAACAAAGGAACTTCTTGTTGCGCTCGTTCTAGGTAGGTCAGACTTTTTTTTGATAAATCATGGTGTAAAATTTTAATGTTAAAATGTAAATTTCGTAATTTTATCAAGAATCTTACTTCCGACGAAGGAGGATTAGTTCAACAAAGTCTATCAAGGTTTTTCTAAGGTTCCTCGGATGCATGTTTACACGGATGATGAGTCCATCATTGGTAGCGAGTTCTATATCATGGAAAAGGTCGACGGAATTATTCTTAATTACAAGGAAGGTGAGCGTAGAGATATAGCTCCCGATCAGTACAAGGTAATCGCGAATTCATGGTTAGATACTTTTATAGAGCTACATCAGCTGGACTATCAAAGTATTGGTCTATCAGATTTAGGGAGACCAGAAGGCTATGTAGAACGCCAAGTGACCAACTGGGGAAAGCAGTACTTAAAAGCTGCCACCGATGATGTGACAACTGCTAAAAAAGTGATGCAGTGGATCCAAGCAAACCAACCAAAAACTTATGAATATTGTCTTATTCATAATGACTACAAGTACGATAATGTTGTATTCAGAGATGACACTTGGAAGACCATTGCTGCTGTTCTTGACTGGGGAATGGCTACACTAGGAGACCTACTGATGGATCTAGGAACCTCGTTAGGCTACTGGACGGTAGCAACAGATCACGATTTTGTGAAGCAAGGAATTCCATCACCAACTATTTTTGAGGGAAACCCCATTCGAGGTGAGATTGTCCAGTATTATGCAGAAAAATCGGGTCGAGATATTCAAAATATTCTATTTTACTATGCATTTGGGCTGTTTAAAATAGCAGTTATAGCACAACAGATTTATTATAGATATCGAAAAGGATTTACCACAGATCCGCGTTTTTCAAATCTTAATAAAGCGGCAGAACTTTGTTGCAACCTAGCATTAAAGGCAATCAAAACAAACAATATAGATTAGTATAAATAAAAGAGTACTCATCCTATACAAGGATCACAGTACTATTGGATTCACAGTTGATATTCTAAACAAAAATATTCATTCAACGATTAACTTATAAAAGTAAAGAGACATGCAAGTAAAAAACAAAGTTGTGATTGTTACTGGAGCAGGATCAGGAATTGGAAAAGCGACAGCAATGCATTTTGCTAGATATGGGGCGAAAGTGGTGGTATCTGATGTTCATCTAGAAAAGGCAAAAGTCGTAGTAGAGGAGATCACTCAGGATTTTGGAGAAGCCCTGGCAGTAAAAGCCGACGTAATGTACTATGCAGAAGTAGAGAGTTTAATTCAACATACTGTAGCTAAATATGGACAGTTAGACGTCATGGTAAACAATGCAGGTATCGGTCCGAAGCAACTTTTGAAAACTGCCGATCATACTTTAGACGATTGGAATAGTGTGATAGCTGTTAATCAGACAGGGGTGTTTTACTGTATGAAACTCGCGTTACAACAAATGCTTAAACAAGGCTTCGGAGCTATAGTAAATATTGCTTCATTAGCAGGATTAAAAGCGTCGTTAAATAACCTGTCATACTCTGCCAGCAAGTTTGCAGTAGTGGGAATGACTAAATCTGCCGCTTTAGAATATGCCAAGACAGGAATACGGATCAATGCTGTATGTCCAGGTTACACAGAGTCGGCACTACTAAATCAATTAATATCATCAAGACCAGAGATGGATGCGATGTTAAA
The DNA here is from genome assembly GCA_013214275.1 of Flavobacteriaceae bacterium. Lineage (GTDB taxonomy): Bacteria > Bacteroidota > Bacteroidia > Flavobacteriales > Flavobacteriaceae > Polaribacter. Next base: position 8,964 of record JABSPP010000028.1, on the reverse strand, counting down.
ATCTGTGATTCCCATGAAGCGTTATGGGGAAGCACTAGAAATTGCAGATGCTGTTGTATGGTTGGCATCAGACCAGACCAAGTTTATGACAGGTCAGACAATTACCATAGACGGAGGAACATCGTTGTAAAAGAAGCACCGAAACTAGTTTTATGTATTGTTTGGTTCCTACATGCAAGAGTTCCTAACTAGGCGTAATCCATATTAACAAAGACTAAGTTTTCTTACCACATACAGATTTTCTTTTTCATATCACTTCATTTAAAAAATGATCTAAGTAAAATTCATGAAGTGATATATTCTACAAAAAAAAACCCACTCAAAGATTGAGTGGGAAAAATTGCTATGAAAAAGAAAAAATGGAGATCTTCATCTCCGATTCCAAAGATAAGAATTTTCTTTAAAAAAACGGATTATTCAATAATTTCTTAAAAAAAGCTAAATTAGTTTTAAAGTAATGAAAATCAATATTTTACGATTTTTTATAAGTCATTTTTTATGGGCAACAGGATTTATTTTCAATATAATCTAGAAAAAAAGTGCACAAAAACCAGACTTAAACACTCTATTTTAATAAAATCCTACACAAATTTTAATCAACTTTTTAGTGTTGAAAGTGATATGACAAGAGTCTGCTTGTAAATACCTAATATACTGATCTGGTGATATTTTGTATAAATTCAGGAATTTTTTTCACTCCATTCACTTTTAAAAACTGAATAAATGCTGATCCAATAATTGCACCATTAGCATATTTACAGACCTCAATGAAGGTGTGATGGTTAGAGATACCAAAACCAATGATTAACGGACTACGTAATCTCATGGACTCAATACGTTTGAAGTAATCGATCTGTTGCTTTGAGATATTACTTTTTGCTCCTGTAGTTGTATTTGAAGCTACCATATAAATAAAACTTTCAGTGTAAGAATCAATTTTTCTAATACGCTCGTCTGTGGTAAGAGGTGTGATTAAAAATACATGATTGATCCCATATCTTTTAAATAGCTCTCGGTGATGTTCTTCATAGACCAGCATGGGTAAATCAGGAATAATTAGTGTATCTATACCACAATCAGTCATCCTTTGACAAAATTTATCCTCCCCATATTTTAATATCTGATTCAAATATCCCATTAAAACCAGAGGTGTTGTATTGGTAGTTTTGATTCGCATTAATTGATCAAACACTAGGTCTAAATTCATTCCATTTTTTAAAGCCTTTTGACTACTGTCTTGGATGGTAGGCCCGTCTGCCAACGGGTCTGAATAAGGCAAACCGACTTCTATAAAATCTACTCCAGATTTACTTAACACTTCAATCACTTTGGTGGTATCGTTCAGCTCAGGAAAACCAGAAGTAAAATAGATTGATAAAACATTCGATGACTTTTTCTTTAATATTGATGCAATTAAACTCATAGCTTATTCTTTAAGATGTTTGATGTAGGTTTCTAGATCCTTGTCACCTCTGCCAGATAAATTAATAACAACCACCTGATCTTTGTCAAAAATCAACTTGGGCAATACGGCCAAAGCGTGTGCTGTTTCTAACGCTGGGATGATTCCTTCTATTCTGGTGAGCTCATAGGCTGCTTGCAAGGCTTCCTCATCGGTTGCATTCATAAACTTTGCACGTTTAGTATCGTACAAAAAGGCATGGAGTGGTCCCACTCCAGGATAATCCAGTCCAGCTGAGATGGAGTATGGTTCTACGATCTGACCGTAATCATCTTGCATTAAAATAGTTTTACTTCCGTGAATAATTCCTACTTCTCCCAATTGAGAGGTAGCGGCACTTTTTCCTGAGTAAACGCCCTTTCCAGCTGCCTCTACAGCAATCAATTCAACATCTTTTTCTTCCATATAATGATAAAAAGCTCCAACAGCATTACTGCCTCCGCCTACACATGCAATAATCGTATCTGGATTTTCTTTTCCTGTTTTCTCTAATAACTGCCATTTCATCTCTTCGGAGATTACAGCTTGTAATCTTGCTACCATATCAGGGTGAGGGTGAGGTCCAACAACCGAACCTATTAGATAAAAAGTGTGAGGATGTTGAATCCAATACCTAATGGCTTCGTTCGTAGCATCTTTTAATGTTTTACTCCCACTTGTTGCTGGTACAACTTTAGCACCCAACATTTTCATTCTAGCGACATTTGGAGCCTGACGAATGATGTCTTTTTCACCCATAAAAACTGTACAATCCAATCCCATCAGAGCACAAACGGTAGCTGTAGCTACACCATGCTGACCTGCACCAGTCTCAGCAATAATTTGGGTTTTCCCTAATTTTTTTGCAATCAGAATTTGACCAATGGTATTGTTTATTTTGTGAGCTCCCGTATGATTTAAATCTTCTCTTTTCAGGTAAATATGAGTACCGTATTTGCCTGAAAGTCGCTTTGCATAGTATAATGGGCTAGGACGTCCAACATAATCTTTCAATAAACTTTTATATTCTTGTTGGAAGGCCTTAGATGCTATGATCTGTATGTAGTGATCTTCAATCTCTTTTACGTTAGGATAGAGTAATTCTGGAATGTATGCTCCTCCATACTGCCCAAAGTATCCATTTTTATCAGGTTGAAATGTTGATTTCATATTACTTTTATTTTATTGTGGATCTGTTGATATGCCTTCATCCAACAGCTAAACCGTTTATAAACTTTTCTACTTTTTTAACACTCTTTAATCCAGGTTTTATCTCGAATTTACTGTTGATATCCACAGCATGGATAGGCAATCTTACATTTTGTATTTTTTTTATTTGTCTAACATCATCAAGTGCAATTCCTCCACTCAAAAAAAATGGTTTTTTAAAAGGATAGTTTTTCAGAATAGACCAATCAAATTGAACCCCATTTCCACCCCGTTTTCTACCTTCTGTATCAAAAAGAAAATAATCAACCTTATTCAAAAATGGCTCTAAGATGCCGAAATTAATGGTGTTTTTTATGCTAAATACTTTAATGATTTCAATAGTAGATTGAGTTTGCTGGAATACATCTCGATCCTCTAAAAACTGCTTTAACTTTTGGATGTAATCCACTGATTCGCTACCGTGCAGTTGTATTGCTTCTAGCTGATATTCTTCTACTAGAGAGATGACGATTTCTAGATACTCATCAACAAAAACTCCTGTCTTTTTGATTCCCTTTGGAAGCATGGGAATGATGTTTTTAAAATATCTTTCAGATTTTTCGTAAAAAATAAAGCCCATATAATCAGGCTGCAACGCTGCAATTGATTTTATGTTTTCCAGATATTTCATTCCGCATACCTTCAGCTTCATACTATCTGATTTGGTTAATAAACTCCTCACATGCTGCTCCTGGATCTTCTTGTTTCATAAAGTGTTCACCAATTAAAAACCCCTTGAAATTATACTCTTTTAGTCCTGTGACTATCCTTGGGTCACTAATACCGCTCTCTGAAACTCGAATACAACCAACAGGGATTTGACCAGCTAAATCAATAGAATGTTCTAAATCCACTTCAAACGTTTTTAGATTTCTGTTATTAATTCCAATAATTTTATTGTCCAATACTATCTTGTCTAAGTCTTCCTGAGTATGAACCTCATATAGGACTTCTAGTCCTAGATCGTCTGCTAATTTTCCATAGTTTTTGAGTTCTTTTTTTGTCAAATAGGCAGCGATCAGTAAAATAGCATCGGCACCAATCGCTTTGGCCTCTACAATTTGAAATCCGTCAACAATAAAATCCTTTCTAAGGATTGGTCTTGTGGAATTAATGCTCCTTGCTTGTATTAAGTCCATCATGGTTCCTCCAAAAAATGAGGTATCTGTTAAAATTGATTGTGCTGCAATACAGGCATTTAAATACCCTTCTGTGACTGCTTCAACAGTTGATGTGTCGTTAATGACACCTTTGGAAGGCGACTGTCTTTTAAATTCAGCAATAATCCCTGTAGATTCGTGCTCCATGAGTGCTTTACGTAAAGAAAGAGGTGTCCTTTTAAACAGAGGGCTTTCTGCTAATTTTCGTATAGGAACGTCTGCCTTGATTTTGGCAATTTCCTTCTTTTTGAACTGTATAATCTTATCTAAAATGGCCATTTAATTCACTAATTGTTTTAAGCACTGCTTTGCCTTGCCTCCAAATAAGGAATTTTTAGCTTCCTCAAAGGCCTCTTCAAAAGAGATGTCAGGCTTAATGATCCTAAGGGCAAAAGCAGCATTTGTTAATACGACATTGTTCTGTGCCAAGCTTCCGTTTCCATCAAGAATATTTTTAAAAATTTTAGTAGCTGATGCTAGTGAGTTTCCACCATAAATAGCTGATTTTTCAATTTTCTTTTGTCCAATATCCTTAGGGGTTATCAATTTTTCACCCTTTTTGGTGAACCATTTGAATGCGCCCGTTAGTGAGATTTCATCGTAACCGTCCAAAGCATGAACAATTCCATAGTTGGAATCTTCCTCCTGTAGGATGTAATTGTATAATCTTGCCACTTCTAGATTAAAAGTCCCCAGCATAAAATTTTTAGGTGAGCTGGGATTTACCAGAGGTCCTAATATATTAAAAAACGTTTTTAATGCCAATGCCCTCCTTGTCGGGCCAACAACTTTCATGGCAGGATGGAATTTTGGGGCATGTAAAAAACAAATATTTGCCTTATCTAATTGCTTTCTTAGTGTGTCATTGTCATTAGTAAAATCATATCCAAAGTGCTCTAGCATATCGGATGATCCCGAGTTAGAAGACACGCTATAGTTTCCGTGCTTCGCTACTTTTTGCCCAGTTCCTGCAACGACAAAAGAGGCTAACGTAGAGATATTGAAAGTGTCTTTTCCATCTCCTCCTGTTCCCACAATATCAATGGTATTATAATCAGACAAATCAACTTTGATTGCTAATTCTATTAGAGCTTCTCGAAAGCCAGCTAATTCATTTGCCGAAATGGGTCGCATCATAAAAACAGTCATAAAAGAAGCTAAATGTGCATCGTTGAATTGTCCAGCTCCAATACCAATCAAAATCTCTTTTGCTTTATGTTTTGACAGTCGCTTGTGCTGACATAATTCGTTGAGTATTGTTCTCATTTTTTGTGAGCTTGTATAAAATTCTTTATCAATACACTCCCCACCTCTGTTAAGATGGATTCAGGATGAAATTGCACTGCACTAATAGGAAATTCCAGGTGTCTAATAGCCATGATCCCCCCTTCTTCATCCTCAGCGATCACTTCCAATTCTATGGGGAGATCTTTTTTAGATGCAATCCAAGAATGATAACGACCGGCTAGAAATTCAGAAGAGATACCATTGAAAATAGGTGCTTCTGGTTGAGTTACCTTCATTTTTGTAGCCACTCCATGAAATACCTCATCCATGTTTATAATGGTTCCGCCAAACACCTCCACGATGGCTTGCAAACCAAGACAAACACCAAAAATAGGTTTCTTACCTGCATATCTTCTGATGATGTCTTTTAAGATTCCCGCTTCATCAGGGATTCCAGGTCCCGGCGACAGTATGATTAAATCGTATGAATCAATAGCCTCTAGCTCAATTTCATCGTTTCTAAAAACTGTTGGCAATCTACCTGTAATCTCCTCCACCATGTGAACCAAATTGTAGGTAAACGAATCGTAATTGTCTATGATGATAATATTCATTTTAGATGTTTTCTGCTAAGATTAAAGCCTTCTTTAAGGCGGCTAATTTATTGGTTACTTCTTGCAATTCTTTCTCTTCATCTGAATGAATGACAATCCCAGCACCAGCTTGGTAATACAATGTATTTTGCTTACTCACAAAAGAACGTATGGCTATTGCCAGATTCACAGAGCCGTTTAATCCGATAATTCCTACAGCTCCACCATAGAATCCTCGCTGTTGGTTTTCATAGGTATCTATCAATTCTATAGCCTTGTACTTAGGTGCTCCGCTAAGAGTTCCCGCTGGAAATGTATCTCCAACTATTTGAATAGGGTCTCCTTGAATATCACCCTGTACAGTAGAAACCAAATGAATTACATGGCTAAAGAACTGTACTTCTTTAAAGACCTCAACACTTACATTATCGGCGTGCTTACTTAAATCGTTTCTTGCCAAGTCTACCAGCATTACGTGTTCAGCAGTTTCTTTTTTGTCTTCTGAAAGGATTTTCCCTAGTTTGATATCTTCCGATGCGTTTCCTGTTCTTCTAAAAGTTCCAGCGATGGGATTGATGATGGCCTTTCCCGATGCTATTTTGATTTGTGCTTCCGGTGACGATCCCATTAACTTGAAGCTCCCATAATCAAAGTAAAATAAATATGGAGAAGGATTAATCGATCGCAAGGCTCTATAAACATTGAACTCATCACCTTTAAACCCTTGTTGAAATTGTCGTGAAAGCACCAATTGAAATACATCTCCCCGTTTGCAGTGAAGTTTTGCTTTAGTGACATACTCACGAAAGTCATCATCGGTACAGTTAGAGGATTCTTCCCCAATCATTTGAAAATCGTGTGTATTAAATGCCTGATTATCAATAATTGTATTGATTTCATCTATTCTTGATTCTGTCCCTTCTTCTACATTTTCAATTAGAGTCATTTCATCGTTAAAGTGATTGATGACAATAATAAACCGATAAAACTGATATTGCATTGATGGAATTGAGTAAGGGGGCGGCGGATTATGTAATGCGATAGTCTCAAAGTACTGAACACTATCATAGGTAGTGTAACCGTAAAATCCATTAAAAGAAGCCAATTCTTCATCACAATCTAGGTCAATTATCGATGTAAAATCAGCAAAGAGTTTGTAAAAATTTTCTTGAACAGACGAGTTGATGAATTCTTGCCCTCGATAAGAAGCGATGAATTGGTGGTGCTCGATACTCATAGAAACAATTGGCTCAAGACACAAAAAAGAATAACTCTCGTCTTTACTATGGTAGTCAGAGCTCTCTAGCAGCAAGGTGTTAGGGTAGTGATCTCTAAACCGTAAGTATAGCCCTACAGGGGTTACAGTATCAGAAATTCGTTGCGTACTTTTTGTTAATATGGATATTTTTTCCACTTACACTGGTTTTATATTGACTTCTTTATTCTTATCCGAACTAAAAAAGGCTTATCGTGAGATAAGCCTTTGTGTGATATTGTATATACAGGATGAGGTCTCACTTATTTAAATAAGAGTATTCCACCACCAAATATGTTGTTGCTTTTGCATATAATAGCAAATGTATTGACTCCTTTTAACTTCAACAAATTTTCTGCTTACTTTTTCACATCGTATTATTTGTTGATGAGTTCAACAGTAAAATTTCTGTATTTACAAATTGTAAGGAAGTATTCATTTTTTATCAAAAAAAATTACAATTAAATATAAAATTTAAGAAATTATTTAATTTTAATCATCAAATTCAATATAAAAGTTTACTTTAATAACAATATTTATATTATTTGCATTGAAATTAAAACAATTTGAGTTTGAACTCAAACTAACGATAAAAAAACAGAAAATGTGCGGAATAGCATGTGCGTTTGAAATTAAAGAAAGTGCCCAAAAATTAAGACCTCAAATATTAGAAATGGCTAAGAAGATAAGGCACAGGGGGCCAGATTGGAGCGGGATCTACAGCAACAAAGGAGTACTACTTGCTCACGAACGACTAGCAATTGTGGATCCCGCATCTGGTAAACAACCCCTATTGAGTCAAGACGACACTCTAGTTCTGGCTGCAAACGGAGAAATATATAATCATCAAGAATTAAGGGAGCAATTTAAAGAAACCTACACATTTAAAACACAATCAGATTGTGAGGTAATTCTCGCTATGTACCAAAAAAAAGGAGCATCCTTTATAGATGAACTGAACGGTATCTTTGGATTTGCAATCTATGATACTGAAAATGATGATTATTTGGTGGCAAGAGATCATATGGGAATTATTCCACTGTACCACGGATGGGATAAAAATGGCACCTATTATGTGGCTTCAGAACTCAAAGCTTTAGAGGGGATTTGCAATACCATTGAAGTGTTTCCTCCTGGACATTACACGACTAAAAAAGATGGGCTAAAAAGATGGTATCGGAGAGATTGGATGGAATATGAAGCTGTCAAGGACAATCAAACCTGTATTGATGAATTGCGAGATGCCTTAGAAGCTGCTGTTCACAGACAACTAATGTCCGATGTGCCCTACGGAGTTTTACTCTCTGGAGGATTAGATTCTTCGATCACTTCTGCTATTGCAAAAAAATATGCTCAAAAGAGGATAGAATCAGGAGATACACAAGAAGCATGGTGGCCACAGTTACACTCATTTTCTATAGGGTTGGAGGGGTCTCCCGACTTGGCTGCTGCCCAAAAAGTTTCAGAACATATTGGAACCATTCATCATGAAATTACCTTTACCATTCAGGAAGGTCTAGACGCCATTAGAGATGTCATCTATCATTTAGAAACCTACGACATTACTACAGTTCGCGCATCTACCCCGATGTATTTGATGGCACGGGTAATCAAATCCATGGGAATAAAAATGGTACTTTCGGGAGAAGGAGCTGATGAGATTTTTGGAGGATATCTGTATTTTCACAAGGCTCCTAATGCTGAGGAATTTCACAAAGAGACTGTGAGGAAATTAGATAAGTTATATCAATATGATTGTCTAAGAGCCAATAAGAGTCTGGCAGCATGGGGCATTGAGGGGCGTGTACCATTTCTAGACAAAGAGTTTATGGATGTGGCTATGAATATCAACCCAAAAGATAAAATGATCGATGGTGAACGGATGGAAAAGTGGGTGCTTCGAAAGGCTTTTGAAAGTTATCTTCCAGCTTCCGTGGCGTGGAGACAAAAAGAACAGTTTAGTGATGGCGTAGGCTACAGTTGGATTGACACTTTAAAGGAATTGGTTGAAGAACAAATTAGTGACGCACAATTGGCAAATGCACATTTCCGTTTCCCAATTCAAACGCCACAGAATAA
>JABSPP010000279.1 GCA_013214275.1 Flavobacteriaceae bacterium | reverse complement strand
AGAAGCTGCTGAAGCCGTAAATGATAAAGACCGACTTCCAAAAGCTTATATTAATGCAGGTCACCAATATGAAATCTTGGGGGATATTACAAATGCCATTTCAAATTTTAAAAAAGCAATAGCTTTAACAACATCAGTAAATGATTCTTCTAAAGTAGTAACCGCCAATCTAAATCTTGCAGCATTATTGCTTAAACAGAATGATGTTAAGTATGCTAAGCGTTGTTTAACTGATGCGGGAGTTTTCATGCCAAAGTTACCTGATGATGATTACCATAAACAGTACCAAAAGATATCAAACCAATATGCAAGACTTGGTATGGATGCCGAGGCCTATTACTTCCTTAAAAAATACTCTGTAATTACTGATTCGCTTTACATTAAAAATGATATGACCAAGGTAGCTACTGTTGAAGCTAAATACCAAACTGAGAAAAAGGAAAAAGAGAACTTACAATTACGTGCTGAAAAAGTAGAACAAGAATTGAAAATTGCCAATGCAAATACGCAAAAATGGATATTTGCTATGGGACTGTTGGGAACTATAATTGCTCTTGGCATATTTATCTTTTATTATCGAAGAACAAAAAAACAAAGAGATACTATAGAAGAACTTCAAAAAGAACTTCACCATAGAGTCAAAAACAATCTATCCATTATTGATACTTTTATTGAAGTTGCCAAAGATGAATTTAATGATAAAAAATTCTCAAGTAAACTTTCTGAAATCCAAAATAGAATTGACAGTATTAATGCAGTACACCTTCAACTATACCAAAGCAAAGATTCTACCAACTTAAATCTTAAAAACTATATCTCTAAATTAATTAAAAACGTGGAAACTACATTTAATAATAGAGAGATCGTTATTTCCAAACATATTCCTGAACAAATTAAACTCAATCCGAACAAATCATTCCCTATTGGGCTTGTAATCAATGAATTTCTGACCAATTCGTTTAAATATGCTTTCAAAGAAGGTAACGGTAATATTTCAATAACTTTTGAGGAACGAAGCAGTAGAATTAGGCTACAATTACAAGATAATGGTAAAGGCTTACCAAGGGATTTTGATATCGACAGTATTGAAACTTTTGGATTACGGATTGTGAAGTTATTGACTCAACAACTGGATGGATCTTTTGATTTGAAAAATGATAATGGAGTCTCGTTAACTTTGGAATTTCCTAAATAAAAAAATATGAACGGACACATACTTATTGTCGAAGACGAACCGGCATTATACGAACGATTGAGAAGAATTCTTGTAAAACAACATTTTACAGTTGATCTTTACACAAAAAGCTATGATGAAGCTATCGAACGTATCACAAAGCAAACCCCAGATATTGTATTATTGGACATTAATCTTCAAGGCATTAAAACAGGTATTGATTTAGGTGTTACATTAAATAAAGTATATAAAATTCCATTTATATATGTTACTGACTTGGATGATGACCTTACGTTTTCTAGAGGATTGCATTCAAATCATCAGCAATATATTGTCAAAACCAAGCCACGGCTAAATAGTGATGAAATTACCAGAGCCATTCATACGGTTTTACATAGAAAAAAATCACAACTAATAGAACAAACCAAAGAAGGCATCATAGGTTTAGTGGGATATTTGGATGATGTTAGGAACTATGGTAAAGGAGGTGTAACGCGTGTTCCGATAAAGTATAGTGACATTGCATACTTTACGATAAAACCCTTTATTAATGAGAATGAAGAGGAAGAAGCACTGCAACAGAATTACCTTTGGTTTTTCACCAAATCCAAAGATTACTATTTTTTAAAATCCTCTCTTAAAACTTTAGAGAAGCATCTTCCAAGATATTTTGCACGTATCAACGAAAGCTATATCATAAACTTATCATCAGATATGTTGGATGGACGAATCAATGGGTCAAGAGTCTCAATATTGGGTAAAGAACTAAGAATTAAACGCACATATGCAAAAGAAGTAGAAAAACGTTTGCAAGCGCTTTATCATTAATATGATGCAGATTTTCATTGAAAATCAGTCATATGCCATAATCATATGTTACAACAGTAGAATGTGATTAATTTTGTGCCATATATAAACCTTAAGTTTTTGATATGGTACGAGTTTTAAAAATTTTCGTTTTAGTTTTTGCCTCTATAAGTTATGGGCAAAATACATTTACAGGTAATGTGTCGCTTAATAGCCAAAGTGATGTAGACACCTTTGCTACGCAAAACTACGATGCTATTGATGGTAATCTGACCTTTGCATTCAATACCAACATTAATGACCTATCTGGACTAGCGTCATTAAAAAGCATTACAGGTAATTTGACTTTTAATCTTAATCCTCAATTGCTTTCCTTGGAAGGGTTGCACAATCTAACCCATATAGGTCAATCCATTACGATTTTCTCAAATTCTAACTTAACAAATATAGATGCCTTGGAAAACATTACTACTGTAGGTGGTAATATTGATATTGCAAATAATGCTGACCTTCTTGAGATAGAAGGTTTAAGGAACATAAAGGATATTGGTGGTTATTTACGAATAGACGCCAATTCATCGTTACAATCCCTATCAGGATTGAATGCTTTAGATACAATAGGTGTTGGAGATGCACCTACATCACCTGGGCCACCATCTAGCCCAATCGATAATGCAAGTGTTATTATTGTATCCAATTCTTCTTTAGGTAATTGTTGCTTATTGAATAGGGTGCTCAATTCTGCAACTGGCGTG
>JABSPP010000278.1 GCA_013214275.1 Flavobacteriaceae bacterium | reverse complement strand
ATTTTTCGCCTACTTCTGGTCAGACGACTATGACATGGCTTGTAAGGATCTGTCGAAAGCTCTCGAGTTAGGCTATGAGGTAAAACTAGGATCAGAGGCTCGAGAAATCTATGAGTATTATTGTACAGATTAGCTGATGTGTATAACATATAAGCATCAATGAATTCAACCCTTCTTGATTTCATTGTGCTTACTGTTGAGCGTTCCTTCGGAAGCAAGTAATTTTAACGCTATGGGGATTGAATAGAAATTATTGATCTGAACGATTCTCACTCAGCCAAGAGAATGGTATTCTGGGGTTCTTGAAAGAAGAAGAAAACACCATAAATCCAGTTGTTGTTCTAGAAATATACTCTCACTGATGATTTGACTCAAAAACAAGGTAATACGCTGGCCGTTCGAGTATTTCACGAACAGTAATTCTTTGTACTCTAGCAACTTAGAAATCATTATTTGGTTTTAGTGCTACTGCGCATGGGGGACCTCGCAATGGTTGGATTACTTCAACGGTTTCCAAAGTCATTTTTTTACATTTCGGGCATTTATTGGGTATAATATTGAGCTTTTCAACTGCAATATCCTCCCATTTAATTTTTTGCTTCTCCCATTTTTCTAATCCAAAATACGTCTTGGCTTTATTCAAGTCTATTGCCTTATTTTTGCTGGCCAAAATTCCATAATGGCGCATCCGAGTAAAGCCATGCGGTAAAACATGCAATGAAAACCTTCGAATAAACTCAGAAGCATCTAAGCTCATTTGTTTTTTCGCTCCTGAAGACCGATAATCTTTGTAATCAAAAGTGATCTTGTTGTTCTCAATATTGACTAACCGATGGTTTGAGATGGCTATTTTATGCGTGTACCTCCCCAAGTATTCTATAACTTGTTGTGGACCTAAAAACGGACGCTTGGCATATACCACCCACTTTTTAGCCATTACCTTTTTCGCTATTGGTTGTGGAATAGTGATTTGCTTTCTTAAACAAGCCATGAACTTGGCTCTAAAAACAACACTCATTGCTCTTTTAGGATACAGGTATTTTTGTTGACGAGTTGAACGTTTAGATGATTTTTTTGGCAGCATCCATTCACCTTTGTTGTTTATTCCACCACCTGGAACGATGCAATGTAGGTGTGGATGAAGATTTAGCGTCTGCCCCCAAGTATGCAAAACGGAAGTCATTCCTGTTTTTGCCCCAAGATGTTTTTGATCCTTTGCAAATGTTTGAATCGTTTGCCACGAAGCCTGAAAAAGAGCACTGTACACCTCTTTGGGGTTCGATAGCGCCAATGCATTAAACTCAGAGGGTAAAGTGAACACAACATGAAAATAAGGCACAACCAGCAGTTCAGCTTCTCGCTGTTTGATCCATCGCTGCTTGGCTACACTTTGACATTTTGGACAGTGCCTATTCCGACAACTGTTGTAGCTGATTGAAATATGATCACAGGAAGTACACTTCTTTTTATGTCCGCCCAACTTCTTTGTCCGACAAATCTTAATAGCATGGAATGTTTTTAAGACTTGCTTACTGACTTTGTGCTGCTTTAAAAACCTTTGTTGATAATGATGGAGTATTGTTGCTATCTCATACCGAGGTCTCAGTTACGTTTTGTTGTAAAGAGTATCCAAAGGACTGTGAGCGTTCACATGATTAACTTTTGCCACGTGCAAATAACGCATCGTTGTTTCAATATGTGAATGGCCCAAAAGCTCCTTGATGGTGACAATATCTAATCCCTGTTCGAGTAAATGTGTTGCATAGCTATGTCGAAGGGTATGCACTGATGCTTCTTTGTTGATCTTGGCAATGATCATTGAACGACGAAAAGACTGCTGTATCGAACCTGTTCCCAAGGGCTGTCCTTTTATTCTACCGTTGAATAAATACACCGAAGGCTGATTCTCTAAAATATATTGACGAAGCCCCTTCAAAATGTAAGCACTCAGAATGACATACCTATTTTTATTCCCCTTTGAATTACGAACTTGGATCTGCATTCGATCAGAATCGATATCGGTGATTTGTAGATTACAGAGTTCACTAATCCGAAGACCTGCAGAATAAATCAAGGCTAAGATTATCCGGTACTTTAGACTTTTAGGTGCTTTGAATAATCGCTTGAGTTCCTGTCTTGAAAACACAATGATTATTTTTTTTGTATTACGGATGATCGGAAGCTTTATTCGCTGATCATCCATTCCATACAAGCGATAGAAAAATCGTAAGCCATAAACAGTGTGCTTAAAATAGGTGGAACTCGCACCCTTCTGGTCTGCTAAGGCAAATAGAAAATCATTTATTTGTTCTGGTTCAAGCTCCAACAATGACCTTTTCCAATACAAACTTACCTTGGCTACCGCTCGTCCGTAGCAAAACAAAGTACTCGATGAATAACCACCGATTACCATTTGCTGCTCGAACTTTTTGAAATGCTCTTTGAAATTTGGTACCTCGCGTTTCGCTTCTCCGATTACCGTTTTTGAAGAATCTGATCCCAAATTCTTTTGTTTAACTTTACTCATACTAGTTTTATGAGTGTATACGAGAATCTTTAGCTACCGAAGGTTGAGTTCAACAATAGCTAAAAAACACAAACCAAACCCACCTTACCGTTTTTACGTATTTTAGCTGGAACGTTGTATTTAATTCGCTTCCCCGATCGGTACGTTTTTTCTATTTAAGTTTTTTCGTCTCCACAGATTGAAGGATTTTCCCCAAAGCAAGATAGACCATTAT
>JABSPP010000277.1 GCA_013214275.1 Flavobacteriaceae bacterium | reverse complement strand
CATCCTCACCCCAAGTGAGAGCTTATGGGAATACTATGGATACACTGCTTCGGAGCACCGACACCAGAACCCCAAAGCAGCCTTATGCATCTTATTTAACAGCAAAACGACTGAGTACTCCGTATTACAAATTATCAAAGTTTAATATGATCAACCTAAATAGAAATGATACACTCTTTTTTAAGTCGGAATTTCAAGGAGGAAATATGACTGAAGAAGATGATAATTTGGATTTTTATTTTACCATAGACAATGATAAAAAATCGGTACTAGGACTGGAAAAGTCTAACGTTCATTTCAAAACTAACAATTGGACGATTAACCCAGCAAACAATAAAGAAAACAAAGTTGTTTTTGACTTAAAAACTGAGGAATATACCTTCTCGCCGTTTTTGTTGGAGACTGGGAACCAGAAAATTAAATTCAGAGGAGTTTTAAGAGATTCTAGCTATGCAAGTATGCATGCTGAATTTGTTGAGGTAGATTTGGAAAGTTTACTGCCAAAAATAGATAGTCTCGATCTTCAAGGGCAGTTAAATGGGGTGATCGATTTTACTCAGAAAGATCGTTTGATGAGCCCAAAAGGAAGCCTTGTGATTAACAATTTTGAAATCAATGATTTTCAGCAAGGAGACCTTTCCCTAAATATGAGGGGAGAAAATTCCTATGAACAGTATCAGGTGGAGCTATTTCTGGATACTGATAAGGCCAGACACATCAGCGCTACTGGAGCTATTGATTTTTCGAAAGCAATGCCCATTGTAGATTTAGAAGTAGAGATACAAGACTTTCAAGTGAATGCATTTAGTCCTCTTGGAGAAGATGTTCTATCCAGTATTCGAGGTATGGCCTCCGGAAATTTTAGCTTAAAAGGACTCTTACAAAATCCAGAGATGAACGGAGAATTAACACTTAAAAACGCAGGGCTTCAATTTCCATACCTCAACGTAGATTACAATCTCGCAGAAGGAGCGACCATTGGCTTGGATGGTCAAAGCTTTAATTTTCAGAATATCGGACTTAAAGATATAAAGTACGAGACAGAGGGACTTCTAAATGGTTCTATTACTCACAAAAATTTTGATGACTGGTTTTTAGATTTACAACTTAGCTCAGAGAATCTGTTAGTGCTCGATACACAAGATTCTGAGGAGGCGCTGTATTATGGAACGGGATTTATTAAGGGAAATGCGAGTATTAGTGGGCTGACTCAGGCAATTACCATTGATGTGAATGCCAAGACGATGCCAAAAACGCTATTTGTCATACCATTAAAAGATATTGCATCTGTTGACAACTATCGACTTATCCATTTTAAGAATGAGAAAAAACCAGAAGAGATACGCAAAGAACTGCAATTGGATCAAGTAGAGGGTGTTGATTTAGATATTAAATTGGAAGTAACGAAAGATGCGATAGCACAGGTGGTCATAGATGAGGTAAATGGAAGTGAGCTAGAGGGTAGTGGGACAGGAGATCTACGAATACAAATTAATACAAGAGGCAAGTTTAACATGTTTGGAGACTTTCGTATTGATAATGGGATTTATAATTTAAAATACAGTGGCGTTATCAATAAACCATTTAAAATTTTAAAGGGAGGTACCATTTCTTGGGATGGAAATCCATTTGAGGCGAATCTCAATGTGAAAGCCCTCTACAATACGAAGGCTAATCCAGCTGTGCTTCTGGAAAATTTTAATACAAACAGAAAAATAGATGTGAATTTATTGACGCATATTTCGGGGAGCTTATTTAATTCCACACAAGAATTTGACATTGAAATTCCCAACGCAAATTCCACCATCACCTCAGAATTGGATTTTATTCTAAACAACGGAAATCTCGACTCGAAAGTTAGACAGTTCTTTTCGTTATTGGCATTAAACCAGTTTGCCAGTCCTGAACAAACCGATATTAATGGTAGAGATCTTGTAACAGGAACCACGGGAAGTGCTATTGGGCAGCTCGTATCTGATATGATTAGCAGTGATAAAGTGCAGGTGCAAGTGGATTATACCTCGGGACAAATTCAAGATCCACAAAACGATTTGGCTATAGATACCACTGTAGATGTATCTCTAACCACCCAAGTGAGTGATCGTGTGATTATTAATGGAAAAGTAGGGGTGCCCGTAGGGACACAGACACAATCGAGTGTGGTGGGTGAGGTAAAAGTAGAAGTGCTTCTAAATGAATCTGGTAACTTTAGGGGTGTGATATTTAACAGACAGAATGAAATTCAGTACTCAGCGCAAGAGGAAGGATACACGCAGGGACTTGGACTTTCTTATCAGGTGAATTTTAATTCCCTGTCCGAATTCCTCACAAAACTTAGATTAAAGAAAAAATCCAAACAAAAAAAGGAAGTTGTGGAAGAAGATTCTGTTAAGAATACATCTAGACAGCTTATAAATTTTAAAAAATTGGATCATTAGATTTGAATTTTTATCGTATTTATATTCAATTTTAAAGAACCCATCTCGGTATCGTATTCTCTCTTGTTTACTGTGAGTGTTTTAGAGGGCTAGAAATATGGAAGAAGATTGCACTGTTTTGAAAATTGACGATTTTTTAGCAAAGGCTAGGCATTACAAATACTCGTTTTAGATGAGTGCCAATTCTTGTTTGTCGTTCATTCTATCTATGATGCTTAGCCACTCAATTAAAATGTGTCTTGAATGCCGCGTTAGCCCTTATGTTTGTACTATCTAAACCAAAGTTAAGTGTTTATCTTTCCATCAATATCATACAAAT
>JABSPP010000276.1 GCA_013214275.1 Flavobacteriaceae bacterium | reverse complement strand
AAACAATGGATGAATGAAAACACTAAAAGGAATCTCTAATTACTGTACTTTGGTCATTAAGCAAAGCATCGAGGCCCTGAAACCCTGTCATGCTGAATGTATTTCATTATCAGGGTGACAATTAAACATTGTTTGTCATGCTGTCCCATCTTGTCATGCCGAACTTACCTGTCATGCTGAACTTTTTTCAGCATCTTTCAACATCTCCAAAATATCAACGTCTAAAATTCAGTACATTTACCACATGCCAAGAGCTTATCACAACTATTGGGTCTATATTCTAACCAACAAACCCAGAGGAACATTGTACATCGGCGTTACAGGTGGTATAGATGATCGAATGGAACGCCATATTGAAGGTCTAGGCAGTACCTTTACGGCAAAATACAAACTCAAACTATTGGTATATTATGAAGAATTTCAATATATTAATGATGCTATAGCTCGGGAAAAACAACTCAAAAATTGGCATCGACAATGGAAGATTAACCTCATTGAATCGGAAAACCCAAATTGGGAGAATCTTTGGAAACCTCTTGGACAGACCCTGAAACAAGTTCAGGGTGACAGTTAGGTGTTCTTTGTCATGCTGAATTCATTTCAGTATCAGGGTGACATAAAAGTTATTCGGAAGCGGCAATTAATTCATTAGCAAAAACAGAAAATTAATTTTCTGTTTTTATCTTTGTGAAAAATGAAGAATTGAATTACCCAAAGTATCAATACAAATCTGAGCGTAAATTTCTTCACTTTGAATTTATCAGTGAAGGGGCTAAAGGACTTATTCCTAAAATTGTTGAATATACTGAAACTGAACAAACGAATATTTACAATTTAGGCTTTGGTGATTATGACAAAAAAACAAAATCAATAAATGACTTGTCAATTACAAATAATGGAGATAGCTTAAAAGTATTAGCAACTGTTGCTTCAACTGTATATGCTTTTACAGAAAAATACCCAAAAGCTTGGATTTTTGCAACTGGAAGCACAAATGCAAGAACTCGTCTGTACAGAATGGGAATTACAAATAATCTAGCTGAAATTCAAAAAGATTTTAAAGTTTTTGGATTGACCATTGAAAACAATGTATGGGAGGAATTTATTGCTGGAGAAGATTACAATGCATTTTTAATAACTAAAAAAGAAAATTATGGCAACTAAAATCGATGAATTGAATAGTTCGAAAGTACCAATTATTGTTTTTGATAAAGAGTTAGAAAAACTTCAAGGAAAAGTTTTATTTTCGGAAAAACTAGAAAAAGCAAATAAAATTTTATCTAAAGTTGGATTACCGAAACGCAAATAAAACTAGTGCTTTAACATGTATTTACAAATTAAAGCACTCGCTAAAATACGAGGGTATAGTTAGTGCTTAAAGCAACTAATTTGTCATGCTGAACTTGTCTTTACACCTCACTTGTCAAGGTGAACTTGCCTGTGCCGATGGCTATCGGTATTTCAGTATCTACGTCTCCAAACCTTGAGACCCTGAAACCCTATCATGCTGAACTTGCTTGTGCTGAGCTCTTTTCAGTTTTTCAGCATCTTTTAGCATCTCCATCCACAACGCTATAAAACCCCTAATTTTTGATACTTTTGTATCCATAGTGATCACTAAGCCCTTTTTTAATGCACCTACGTATCGTAAAATATTCCGATGAGCAATTGGTTGCAGATTTGCAAGCCCCTGAGGTGCAACGTCAGGACAAAGCATTAAAATATCTATACCAAGAGTACTTCCCAGTAGCTAAAAAAATAATCGCTGGTTACCAACATGTACTAAGTGTAAAAGATCTATTTCAGGATGCGATGATTGTAGTGTATAAAAATGTACGCTCTGGTAAATATGCCGGAAAAAGTACGCTAAAAACCTATTTGATGGGGATTGTGAAAAACCTGTGTAAAAAACAAATACAAGACGAGGTACAAGCCTCTCAAAGATTACAGGATTGGGCGAATAATCGTACAGAAATACATTCGGAAATAGAAAAAGTTAGCGAGGAAGAACAGGATAGACGAATGGCAGTGGTCATGGCTTGTTTAGATCGGTTAGATGAGAAATGCTGGACACTATTGTCCGGGTATTATTTTGAAGGCTTGCGTATGGCACAGTTGTCTGCTCAGTTAGGATATGTCAGTGCGCAAGTCACTAAAAGTAAAAAATACAAGTGTATGAAGAAATTGATGGAGATGGTGAAAGAAAAGTTGAAAAGTTCAGGGTTTAAGGTTTATAAAAAACAGTAGCCCTGTCATGCTGAATTTACATGTGCTGAACTTCCGCCAGAGGCGGATAAATGTTTCAGTATTTCAGTATCAGGGTGACAGTAGGTGTTCTTTGTCATGCTGAACTTGCCTGTGCCGATGAATATCGGTATTTCAGCATCTAAATAATACAAATTCAATGTTTTATAGAATCTGAAACAAGTTCAGATTGACAAAGACAAGTTCAGATTGACAAAACAAAAACATTTTGGGCCGTTTTAACAAAGTTAGATCATATATAAACCAGAGATAACAAAAAGATACATCATACAATATGACCATAAAAGAAGAGGATATTGACCAGTTAGACCGTTACCACAGTGGCGAACTTGATGAGGCAGAAGCGAAAGTTATTTCCGATCGGTTACAAACCGATGCTGACTTTCAGCAAACAGCGAAACTTTATAAGGACGTAGTAACTGGTATTGAGCATCGGGGAAGCGCATCGCTTAAAGAGCGTCTCAATGCGTTTCATGAAGAAACGAATCAACATTCCCTAG
>JABSPP010000275.1 GCA_013214275.1 Flavobacteriaceae bacterium | reverse complement strand
AGACTAAACTGCTTATCGTAAAGATTTCTGTAGTACCCGTCTTGTTTTTTGAGCAATTCTTTGTGTGTTCCCTGCTCTACAATCTCACCTTTGTCCATCACAATAATCATATCTGCTTTCTTAATGGTGGCGAGCCTATGTGCTATAACAATAGAAGTTCGGTCTTTTGTGATGGTGTCTGTAGCGTACTGAATCATCTGCTCTGAGTGAGAATCTACAGACGATGTAGCCTCATCTAAAATCAAGATGCTAGGATTACTCACATAAGCCCTTAAAAAAGCAATCAATTGTCGCTGTCCTGAAGAGAGCATTACACCCCTTTCCTTAACATTGTAGTGGTAATTTTGGGGCAGCAACATGATAAAATCGTGAATTCCTATATTCTTCGCAGCTGCCTTCACCTCCTCTAGGGTAATGCTCTCGTCTTTTAGTGTAATATTATTGTAAATAGTATCCGAAAACAAAAAGACATCTTGTAATACAACAGCAATTTCATTTCGCAAAGATGCCAGAGCGTAGTCTTTTATTAGCACACCATCCACGGAGATCACGCCTTTGTCAATTTCATAAAAGCGATTAATTAAGTTAATAATTGTTGACTTTCCAGCCCCCGTTGCACCTACAATAGCTACCGTTTGTCCTTGTTGCACATCAAAGGAGATTCCTTTGAGTACCTCTTCATTAGGCACATAGCTAAATCGCACATTGCGAAAAGAAATATCACCTCTCATCTTCTCTGCTTCATAGCTTCCCTCTCTGCTGATAAAACTTACCGTATCCATCACTTTAAAAACACGTTCCCCAGAGACAATACCCATCTGTAACTGATTAAACTTATCTGCAATTTGTCGCAATGGACGAAAGAGCATTTGAGACATTTTTATAAACATAATAATAGCTCCAACATCTGCAAACCCCTGTAGCGCTTGTCTTCCACCATACCAAACAATCAACCCCAAAGCAACAGAAGATAAGATTTCTGCAATGGGAAAGAAAATAGAGTAATACCATATTGTTTTAATATATGCTTTTTTGTGCTTTTCGTTGATTGATACAAAGTTTTTGTATTCTATTTTTTCCCTGTTAAAAAGCTGTACAATTTTTATCCCTGTAACCCGCTCCTGTACAAATCCGTTGAGGTTTGCCACTTGGTCTCTTACCTCCTGAAAAGTAGCTTTTATCGCTATCTGAAATATTTTTGTAGCATAGATCAAAACAGGAAGTACCGCTATGGCAAAACATGCCAATTTCCAGTTCATTACAAACATCACCACCAAGACAACCAACATTTTTAAAATATCGCTTACTATGGTAAATACCCCATTAGAAAAAAATGCGGCAATGGTTTCAATATCAGAAACAACACGTGTTACCAGTCTCCCAACAGCGTGATTGTCGAAATACGCCATTTTAAAATTTAAAATTCTATGAAAGACCTCCGTTCTAATGTCTCTAATGATATGCTGCCCTACCCAGTTTGCATAAAAAACATATAGAAATTGCAGCAGTACCTCTCCCAAGGTGAGCGCTAACAAAATGAACATATAGGAATTCAAATTTTCTATGCTTCCCGTTTGTGTAAAATCATTGACTGTTTCTCCCAGCACGTAGGGATTTGTAGCAGCAACAAGGGCGAGCAGTATCGTGGACGTTGCTGCAATGGCAAAACGGAATTTATAAGGTTTGGCAAAACTCATTAACCTTCTAAAAACCTTTACGTCAAACGCTTTTCCCGATACCTTTTCTGACATTATCTTTTAATTGATGATTTCTGAGCCACTAAATCCATTGTTACATCGTATTTAACCTCCGATAAAAATAAGCCTTGTGCGGGAACTGACCATCCTGCTTCGCTTCTTTTTTTACTTTCTATCACATTTTTAAAATCCTCTACCGATCTTTTGCCCTGCCCAACCTCTATCAAAGTTCCCACGATTGCCCGAACCATATTTCGTAAAAAACGGTTTGCTGTGATGTGGAAGGTAAGTTGCGATCCCTCTTGCACCCAAAACGCTTCTGTAATGTTACAGTTAAATGTTTTTACATCTGTCTTTACCTTAGAAAAACATTCAAAGTCGGTGTATTCTAAAAGAAGTGCTGCGGCTTTATTCATCGTTTCAATCGCTAGTTGTTGCTGATACAATTGCCAGATCAAATCAGTTAAAAAAGGGGTTCTTCCCAACCAAATGTGATACTCATAGCTTCTGCTTAAAGCATCAAATCTTGCATGAGCATCCTCGGCCACTTTTGATATCTGGTGAATGACAATATCATGAGGCAGTACTGCATTAAACTTATACACAAAGCTAGTATTCAATTCTTTATTGGTGTCAAAATGTGCAAACATCTGTTTGGCATGAACACCAGCATCTGTTCTGCCTGCTCCTACAACCATTACAGTCTCTTGTAATATCTCACCAATAGAATTGTTCAGCTCTGCTTGTACAGAGTTTTCGTGGGGCTGTATTTGCCAACCATGATAAGCTGTTCCTTTGTATGATAATTCGATAAAGTACCTCAAAAAATATCTGTTGTAGGGTAAGAAGAAGCTTTACTATTCATAGGGTAAAAGTACTAAATACCTGAGACTTCCTAGGAGTTGAATAGTCCAATTTCCAGAACGTATAAAGCTAAAAATTTTTAAAATGCGTATTTCCTCTAGCTAACAGCCCATACCAATACCAGAGCACTCCTAGTAATTGCAATGACAAATTTTATCCTGTCCATTTTAAAAAAGTTCCTTGTTAACTTGTATCTTAGAATCGCAAAATCCTTACAGAGGAATTGGTTAAATAGA
>JABSPP010000274.1 GCA_013214275.1 Flavobacteriaceae bacterium | reverse complement strand
TCTAGATATATTTGCTAATCCTTCAAATTTCATTTTAAGGTTGGGATCGTTCACATCCAGTTTACCATCAAATAAATTATTGGCATACTTCCCATCTACTGTAATATCTTTATAGCTGTAATCCCTAAAGTCAAACTCAAAAATCTTTCCTGTGAATGTGGAGTTGATATTGTCAATTCTAAACCCTTCACCATCTACCTCTCCAAGAAATGACATTTTTCCAAACAGTGGATCGTTAAAGAACGTTCCAATGTCAAAATCTCTAAATTCTACTTCTCCCTTGTATTCGGCTTCATCTATGTTGTGAAAACCTTTCACTTCCATATCGGCAAGAACCTCACCAATCGGAGAATCAATGGCCCATGTAGCTTCTATATGTTGCTCTGTTAGCTTTGTAATTCCAGAGAGTGTAAATGTCTCCAAACGTTTGAATTCCGTGGGCAGCGTTTTACCAAGTAGATTCGGTAAAATCCCATTCAACTGCCGATGATTTGCAGTAATATTTTTTATATCTGCGGTAAGGAAAAATCCTAGTTCGCTGTTTACCGCATTGATAAAATTAAAATCTCCATAAATCTGAATTCCCTGATCTGAATCTAACATCAAATCTGTAGTAGAAAAATTATTTAAAGACCCGTGCAGCTGAGTTGTAAAATGAAGTACATCATTCCCACTCAGTTCATAGTATAATTTTTTTAAATCTAGAACGGACAAGTAACTTTGATCAAATACCGCATCTATTTCTACCAATTCATTAAAATTCCCTAGATTCTCTCTCTTGTAATCAAATCGTATTTGTGCTTTTAGGTATGAGTTGGGTGTTTTTACAATGGTATTTTTAAAATCCATTGATTCTTTAGTGTATTTAAAACTTGTTGTAACATTCGTGAAATCAATTCCTCTGTTATCAACAAAATACAGTCCATTAATTTGTGCAGACACGTTAGGCCCTTCTATTTTGAAATCTTGCAAACTTCCTCCCCCTTTATAGGCTGCAAAGGCTAGAGGAATAGCGTCGTTTTCGTCTTCTTGTCTAAAATTCAGATCTTCTAAGTAAATATCTGAAGTTCCTAGAGTAAAAGGAGTGGTAGAAGGAACTCTTGGACGGTCTTCTTCTAATTGTTCTACAAAAATACTAAGGTTGTCATAATCCTCATCTTTGTAGGTTTTTAGGTGAAAATCAATCCCTTTAATCGATACACTTCCCAAATCGACTTTATTGTTCATTATATCGCTTACATTCTGAAGGGAAGTTCTAAGCTGGTTGACAAAAATGAGAGTATCTTGATGATGATCCCTAATCTCTATGCCTTTAAGAGCAACAGTACCTAGAAGTGATAAATCTACCTTCTTGATGACCAGATTAGTACCAAAATCTTCATTGATGCGGTCAGTAACAACACTTGCTAATTTCGTTTGCACTGCTGGTATTGAGAAAAATACCACCAGTAACAACAAAAAAAGCACAAGATACTTGAGCCACCTAACGATTATTTTTCCTGCTTTTTTAATAAATGATGTAATTAAATATGTTGTTTATAGTGTCGTAACGCAAAAATAAAGCCTTACCATACAAAGTACGTTAAAATTAACAAACTATTACGGTTCTCATTTAAATTCTACATCCCACTTTTCTTCTTTTAAAAGTATAGCGTTATTGTGTTATAATGGTTAATTTTACGTTTTAATGTTGACCACAACCCAGAACATATACATACTAGGAATTGAATCCTCCTGTGACGATACTAGTGCGGCAGTTATTTGCAATGGCAAGGTGCTGAGTAATATTGTGGCAAACCAAGAAGTACATGCCCAGTATGGTGGAGTTGTTCCAGAGCTAGCATCAAGAGCTCATCAGCAAAATATTGTTCCCGTAGTTCAGCAGGCTATTCAACGTGCTGGCATCACTAAGGAAGACCTGTCTGCAATCTCCTTTACCAAAGGCCCCGGACTTATGGGCTCTTTGCTCGTCGGAACTTCTTTTGCGAAATCTCTAGCCTTGGGGCTGAATATCCCGTTGATTGATGTAAATCATATGCAAGCTCATGTTCTAGCTCATTTTATCAAAGAAGAAAATAGTAAAATTCCTCCCTTTCCTTTTATCTGCTTGACGATTAGCGGAGGCCACACTCAAATTGTCAAATTGAATAGCCATTTTGATATTGAAATCTTGGGGGAGACCATTGACGATGCTGTAGGTGAAGCTTTTGATAAATCGGCAAAAATACTAGGACTTGCATACCCCGGTGGCCCTCTAATCGATACTTATGCTCAAAAGGGAAACCCAAAGGCATTCTCGTTTACGAAGCCTAAGGTAGGAGACTTGGAGTTTAGTTTTAGTGGACTAAAAACAGGAATCTTGTATTTTGTGCAACGCAATGTCAAAGAAAATCCCAATTTTATTGAGGAACGGTTGTACGATATTTGCGCGTCTATTCAGCACACAATCGTAGAAATTCTGATGGATAAAATAAAAAATGCTGTCAAAAAAACAGGAATTAAGCACATCGCTATTTCTGGGGGTGTTTCTGCCAATTCAGAGATTCGAAGACGCTTGCAACTGACAGAGAAACACAACGGATGGACTACCTATATTCCAAAATTCCAATACACAACAGACAATGCGGCAATGATCGCTATCACGGGATATTTGAAGTACCTCAAAAAGAATTTTTCAGAGATTTCAACTAAAGCCGAGGCACGTCTGAAGGTGACAGAGTAAAAGTTAAATGACTATCCGATAGTTTGCACATCCTTTTCCCACTTGCAGTCTATTGCTGCTACTAGCGCCCTATCAAAGAT
>JABSPP010000273.1 GCA_013214275.1 Flavobacteriaceae bacterium | reverse complement strand
ATAAACCTAATAACTAATAATTATTAAAACCATTCTAATTAAATGGTGTTTAAATGATTAGAGGGGCTAGGAAAAGGAAAGCAAAAGTTGAAGATATTTGTGTGAAATTATTTAAAAAAGAATTGTTACCATTACTCAAAGGTAAAGTTTAGGAAGACTCCCCGTGTTGAAAAAGTGTTGATGGGTGAGGTCCATGGGCTGTTTGCAGTATTGTCGTCGATAATTTCTCGACTCATTGCAAAGACTCCACGGATCGATGGAGAAAACTTAAAGTAATACAAGTAAATATCGATCCCGATGCCCACTTCATACATGAAATTTGAAGTTTTCATACGAAATTCACCACTACTGTTATCGTCTTGATTGTCTTGGTTACTCGAAAAATTGTGATCATAGGAGACTCCAGCGAGAACATAAGGTCGTATATTATTCCATCGGTTAGAGCTCAACTTCACTACCAATGGCAGGTGTAAATACGTAGATCCTATTTCTCGAACACTATCTCTATCGCTTAGCAGAGATGGATTGTTATTAAAATAGAGAATTTTTGAGTTACTCATAAGCCCTGGTTCAAACCGTAAGTTCACATTCCTGTGAAGACGCAAGTCAGCAATCAGTCCTACATTAAAGCCAGCAGTAGGTTTTACTTCTACTGTTGCATTGGGAAAACTACTAGGTCTATAATCAACCTTAAAATCATTCTGGTTGATTCCTAGGTAAAACCCATAGTGAAGCCTACGATCATCGAAAGTAGGGAGGTTATCTACCTTTCTTCTATTCTTTTTTAGAAAAATTTGTGATGAGGCAGGAACCACATAGATCAAACAGATTACCAGTACTAAGGTCTTGTTCATACTATTTTGTTGCCGAGTAGATTGTGGCTACTCCAAATGTTACAGGTCTATACTCAGTGTTAATAAACCCATTTTTCTGTAAAATATTGTTAAAAGCCTCCCCAAAAGGAAAAATATTTGCGGATTCGCATAAATATGAATAAGCAGCCTTATCACGCGAGAAGATTTTTCCGATGAAAGGCAAGATGTATGTGGTGTAAAATTTATATCCTTGCTTAAACGGAAATTTAGTTGGATTAGAAGTTTCTAAAACAACAAATGTTCCGCCCGGTTTTAATACGCGTTTAATTTCAGTTAATCCCTTGTCTAGATTTGCAAAGTTTCGCACTCCAAATGAAACTGTAATAGCGTCAAATGTGTTATCGTCAAAGGGCATATTTTCAGAATCACCTACAACCATGTCTATTTTATTACTCAAATTCACGTTGGCTATTTTCCGTTTTCCTACATCTAGCATTCCTGCCGAGATATCCAGGCCAATGATCTTATCAGGATTTAGTTGCGACATCATAATCGCTAGATCTCCTGTTCCAGTTGCGATGTCTAAAATTTGTTTTGGGTTGTTTTTAGAAACAAGTTGAACCACTTTTTTTCTCCAGCTAATATCAATGCCAAAGGAAATGACCCTGTTTAAACCATCATAGTTTGCAGAAATATTATCGAACATCGTCGCTACCTGTTCTTTTTTTCCTTTTGATGAATTCTTGTAAGGTTTGATCATTTTTGACATGCTATCCGTTTATGGCTATAACTTCACTTACCTGATGGGGGAGCATCTCTTTTAGCATCATCTCAATACCATTTTTTAAAGTAGCTGTTGAAGACGGACAACCACTGCAAGCACCTTGTAAAATCACGCTCACAACTTTGCTGTTTTCATCATAAGATTTAAATGCAATATTCCCTCCATCAGAAGCAACAGCTGGGCGAATATATTCATCTAAAATATCAACAATTTTTGCTGAAGTCCCTTCTAAGTTTTGAGAAATTTCTATTCTTTCAGTGCTTTTCTTTTCATTTTGCTCTGGAAACTTTTCAATAATAACTTTACCATCTTGTAGAAAAGTTCTAATAAAAGATCGCAGTTCAGAATGAATATCACTCCACTCTACAACATCATACTTCGTAATGGAAACATAATTTTGAGAGATAAAAATCTCTTTTACAAAAGGAAAACTAAACAAGGCCTGTGCAAGAGGGGAAGACTTACTGGCTTCTTCAATATTTTTGTACTCAATATCTGTTGATGTTAGAGTTCTAGTGGTTCCAAACTTCATGACACTAGGATTAGGAGTTGCCTCTGCGTACACCTCAATAGGTTCACTTTTTGTGGGATTTTTTGCTTCCTCTACAGCGGGTTTACCCTCTTTAAAATAAGCTTCAATGTGCTCTCTAACCTCCTCTTGGACATCATTCCAAGTAACAATATCAAAGCGCTGAATCGCTATAAAATTGGCAGTGATAAAAATCTTTTTCACAAAAGGGAGATAAAAAAGCTGCTGTGCTAAAGGAGAGTTTTTCGCTTCATCAATATTACCGTATTCATAACTTCCCCTGTTAATTAGTGGTTTAGTACTTACAAATTTTACGATAGTCTCATTATTTGTAGATTGAATTGTAATTGTAGCAGTACCCATTTTCTTTAAATTAACGAATCGCAAAATTACGGCAAAAAACTGAATTGCATGTGTAAATTCATGGGATTAACAAGGGATTGGCTTGCTTGCTGACTTATAAGGGCGTTTCCCTGCGGGTCGTGCTATTCGCTATATCTTTTTTACTTTAGATCTCAACTATACTGAGAAAGAAATCCCATCAGAAACAGTGTAAAGATCAGAATAATGTATGAAGGTAAAAAAGGATGCCGCTGCTATCACTTCTATGTTGTAATCCTAGAAAAAGTTCAATAATTTCTTTCCTTTGGTTTCTAATTTACTGTTAATCAGTATTTTT
>JABSPP010000272.1 GCA_013214275.1 Flavobacteriaceae bacterium | reverse complement strand
AGCTATATTTCTATTGCAGTTCGTGATGTATTACCCATTAGCGGGCTTTGTTTCCCTTTCCAACTAAACAATCCATTCATTCTCTTATTAATCTTATCCTTTTATTTAAATTAATACGTTGTAATACGTAAGCATCCTGCCAACTACATATAGGAATCTCTTTTCAATTTACAATTGTAGATTTATTCCAGTTTAAGGTTTTGCGGTAGCAACTCCTCTAATTTGTTCACTTTGTGCTCGGGTATGATGTCAAGTACTTTTTTGAGCCATAGGTAAGGATTAACATCGTTCTTTTTACATGTTCCAAAAAAGGAATAGAACATGGCCGCACTTTTAGCTCCATTGTGAGAACCAGCAAAGAGATAGTTTTTTCGTCCTATGGCCAAAGTGCGAATGGAGTTCTCAATTAGGTTGTTGTCTATTTCTAGTGCACCGTCATAAAGGTATGCCCGCAGACCTTCCCACTGACCTATGGTATACCTTATGGCTTTCCCAATAGGACTTTTAGGAGTAGTTGCCGGTTGCTCTTTTATTAACCATTTGATCAACGCCTCCATTATGGGTTGAGAACGTTTTAATCGATATGCATGTCGCTGCTCATGGGTGTATTCACTTTGTTTTGCTTCCCTTTCGGTGGCATAAAGCTTTTGCATTTCAACCAGTACGTGTTCAGCTCTGGCTTTATCATTGTCCAATGCTTTTTCAAAATACCGTCGTGCATGTGCTATGCATCCTAACAAGGTGATACCTTTTATTTTCCTGAATACATCATAGGCCACATAGCCATCTGTTTGTAAATAGCCTTTAAAATCGGTTAACATTTGTTCTACACATTCTCGTTTCCTGCTAGGATGGTAATCAAAAAGCACCATTCTTTCCAAAGGCGAATAATACACCCAATGATAACCAGTGTGAGTCTTGCCTTTTTTCTTGCTGTCCATTACCTTTATTGGAGATTCATCTGTCTGAATGTACCCTTGACTAAGGATTTTGTTTTTCAAGCAGTCGTACAGAGGTTCTAATAAAGCGGTAAGCTGTGTTTGCCACCCATTAATTGTGGAAGAGCTAATGTCTATTTGCTCTCTTTTAAATCTGCTTATCTGACGATAAAAAGGCAGATGGTCTACAAACTTATCTATAAATAGACTTGCCAAAAGGCTGTTGCCTGCAATAGATTTTTCAATAGCCCAAGATGGTAACTCGGCAATTATAATTGATTTAACATCTTCGTTTTGCTCTGCTTTAGGCAAAGCATATTTGGGGCGAATAGTGCGTTGAACAAATAACTTTGCTTGAATAAATTCTAACCGTTCTGATACTTCCTGCCCGATACGGATCAGCTGGCTTGTATCAACATTAGGTTCGATTACTACTTCTTCCACTGGCAAGTGCTTTGGGAGTGCGTTTCTGCCTGGATGATTTTCTCTCTTGCTTTTTTGCTCTCGCTCGTAGCTTACCTTTTGCTTTACTAATTGAGCATTCTCTACAGGTTGCTCTTCAAAAGGAAGGCTTTGTTGGTGCGGGTTATTTTGTTTTATAAAACGTTCTCGCTTAGTACCAAATACCAACCTGCGCAGTTGGTCGTATTGAAATTGTAAATGATCCTTGTCTGATTGAAGAGAATCCTTGTCTGATTGAAGAGAATCCATGTTTGATTGAAGAGTGTCCTGGTCTGATTGAATTTGAATGTATTGTTCAATAAGTTCTTCTTTGGACAGATGTTCTAACGAGGAATTCATGAAGTAAATGTATTGCAAAAACACATTCAGTAGTCACCCACAAACCCTTTGTTATCAAGGCTCTTGTTGTATAAAAACAGACGCAAAAATTAGGTGTTTGGGGTAGGAGTAGTTTGGAAGTTATGACGTTTTCTTACTTGAATATTCTTAATCGAAAGCCCATCAATAATCATTACTATTTGAGTGTAGTTAACAGTTATGCTTCCTTCTATATCGTCATAGTCGGGCAATTCAAAAGTACCCGATTCTAGGCGCTTGTAATAAAGAGCGTATCCATACCCTTGCCAGTGCAACAGCTTAATCTTGTCTCTGCATTTATTGATAAAAATAAACACATCTCCACTTCTAGGATTACCCTGCAAATTATTTTCTATCAAACCCGATAGCCCGTCAAAACTTTTGCGCATATCGGTGGGTACAATGTATAAATGAAATCGGTGGTGGGGTGATAGGCTAAACATATTAATACAACTTTATCAGTGACTTTAATTGAGACAGATCCATACTTACTGGACAACTCATCCGAACTCCATTTGGGTAACTAATCTCAATATTAGTAGGTTCAGCAGAAAACAAATCAATTGGATTGGATATCTCAATTGGAATAAATGGTGCAGGTGTTTTTTGGGGCTTCTTTAATTTGGCAACAAAAGTTGGGTCATACTTTTTTACCCAGTTTGAAAAGGTTTTGTAACCCAACTTGGCCTCGATGCTATAGGCTCTTTTTGATAAGCCACTCTCTTTCCATAAGTCAATATGCGTTTTTTTCTCGTCTTCTAAAATCATGATCTATTACTTTTTTATGATCACAAATCTAAATGCACTTTATTGAATATGAAATACGGGGTTGGTAGGATACTTACCGATGGAAAGTCACTTTTTTATCAATAAAACACCGACAAACAATACAAGTTACTAGCCTGATGCACATTAAAACTCACGTATGTTTTCAGAATTCTAATGAACTCTGAAAAACAGCTCTTGAATTAGCCGAAATAATCGGAGGTAAATTTTTGCTAAGTATCCAAATATGCGCGTGGTTTTTATTTAAAAATATTAAGAAATTCG
>JABSPP010000271.1 GCA_013214275.1 Flavobacteriaceae bacterium | reverse complement strand
ATTGCCTTTTTCTTTTTAAATGCCATTCATATCTCTGATGTTGGTCCTGAAAAGAATACTCACGAGACTTACAATATTAAAGCCCTAAAAATACCCAAAAATCTGACTTTTGCAGGCGAGAAAGTGCCTACTGATAGGTATGATATTCGCGAACGGATGGATAGAGAGTTGCTTGTAAATACGTACTGGCAGTCTAACGGTCTTTTGATGATGAAAAGGGCGAATAAGTTTTTTCCTGTTATTGAACCTTTGCTAAAAAAGTATGGAATTCCTGATGATTTTAAGTACTTGGCGGTTGCAGAGAGTGGATTGCAAAACAATTCTTCGCCCGCAGGGGCATCAGGATTTTGGCATTTTCTAAGGACTTCTGCAAGAGAGTACGGGTTAGAGGTGAATAGAAACGTAGATGAGAGGTATCACTTGGAACTAGCAACCAAAGTAGCGGCAGCATATTTGAAAAAATCAAAGGAACGATTTGGGACTTGGACACTAGCGGCAGCGGCATACAATGCTGGGAATGCGAGGATTGCAAATCGACTTAAGAATCAGCAAGTTGATGACTATTACGATCTCTTACTGAATTCTGAGACTTCTAGGTATGTTTTTAGAATTGTAGCTTTGAAGGAAATTATGTCCAACCCAAAAAAATACGGGTTTGAATTTGATGAGGAGGATTTGTATTCTTTACCTAAGACAAGAACTGTAGAGGTGGATACGGCAATTGTGAATATTGCGTCTTTTGCCAAACATTTTGGTACTAATTATAAAGCGTTGAAACTTCACAATCCGTGGCTAAGAGAGAATAAACTTAATAACAAAAGTAGAAAGCTGTATCACATTAAAATCCCAGTTGATGAGTGAGGCTTTTCCCTTGGCTGGATTTTACACTAGCAATTGGTTTATTTGAGATACCGCTGTAACAGTATAAAGGAGACCAAACTGTTTAGAGAATCAAAGACTTGATTTTACCGTGTTGTATTCTTCTACAATGTCTTTGAGAACCTGACTAGCAGGCTTAATTTTATTGATGATCCCCGCTATCTGACCAATCTCTAATTCACCATTGTCAAGATCGCCCTCAAACATTCCTTTTTTGGCTCTTGCTCTGCCCAATAATTCCTTGATTTGTTCTATTGTTGGGTTTTGCTGGTATAACTCTTGAATCTGATGATAAAAGTGATTTTTTACCAAACGAACGGGGGCTAACTCCTTTAGTGTTAATTGTGTATCGCCATCTTTGAGGTCTATGATTACTTGTTTGAAATTCTTATGAGCAGAGGATTCTACAGTGGCTGCAAATCGGCTTCCAATTTGAACTCCGTCTGCTCCTAAAACCATCGCTGCTAGCATTCCACGTCCGTTTGCAATTCCACCAGCGGCAATGACAGGGATACTTACGTTCTGTTTTATCATGGGAATGAGCGTGAAGGTTGTTGTTTCCTCTCTTCCGTTATGACCACCTGCTTCAAAACCTTCGCATACAATCGCATTGACTCCTGCTGCCTCTGCTTTTTGAGCAAATGTTACAGAACTAACCACATGGACAACTGTGATTCCTTTATCTTTTAAAAAGGAGGTCCATGTTTTTGGGTTGCCTGCTGAAGTGAAGACAATCCTCACTTCTTCTTCAACGATGATATTCATAATTTCTTCTATCTGAGGATATAACATCGGGACATTCACACCAAAGGGCTTCGCAGTTGCTTTTTTACATTTTTGTATGTGTTCCCTTAGTACTTCTGGGTACATGGAGCCAGCGCCTATTAATCCTAATCCACCAGCATTGGAAACTGCTGATGCAAGCTTCCATCCACTAACCCATATCATTCCTCCTTGGACGATAGGATATTGAATGTTAAAAAGGTTTGTGATACTATTTGTCATGGTACGCTTGTAATTATTTTACTGTTTTCACTTTAGATAAACGTTAGGATTCGAATGTCATTTTTAAGAAATTACCCCCGACCCTAGTAACTCTTCACCGTGATACCAGGCTACAAATTGTCCTTCTTGGATGGCTGATTGAGGTTGACAAAACTCGACAAACAACCCATTTTCTACTTTGTAAAGCATCGCTTTTTCTAGTGGTTGTCTGTATCGAATTCTGGCTTGTACTTCCATTGTTTGATGTGGTAACAGCCTTTGGTCTTCGCGAACCCAGTGCTCCTCATGGCTGCTTACAAACAAGACATTCCTGTAGAGTCCTATGTGGTGTTTTCCTTCACCTGTGTAGATTACGTTCTCATCAACATCAGTTTCTATGACAAATAATGGTTCTTTGGTTCCTCCAACTGCCAACCCTTTGCGTTGGCCTTTGGTAAAGAAATGTGCTCCTTGGTGATTGCCCACAACTTTTCCATCGGTAGGTTGATACTGGAATTTATTCGCAAAAAAATTCAATTCTTCTTCTTTATGCTGAAATATGGGAACTTCTCTTTTAAAAACTGCTGCATCCTGATCAATTTGCACAATTACCCCTTCCTTGGGCTGTAGCTTTTGTTGTAAGAATTCTGGCAGTCTGACTTTTCCAATAAAGCATAATCCTTGGGAATCTTTCTTTTCTGCGGTGATCAGATTTGCTTCTTTAGCAATTTTACGAACTTCTGGCTTGGTGAACTCACCAATTGGGAATAAGGCTTTTGACAGTTGTTTTTGTGATATCTGACACAAAAAATAAGACTGATCTTTGTTGGGATCTTTTCCTGCTAGTAGTTTATGTATTGGTTTTCTGTTGATCGTTTCTGTTTGTTTTCTACAATAGTGCCCTGTCGCTACATAATCGGCTCCTAATTTTAAGGCTATATCCAT